>DATACQ010000968.1:0-2788 GCA_036258955.1 Binatia bacterium | reverse complement strand
CGGATGCGCGAATTTATGGCATCGAAATGGCTGTGAAAAAGTAGACGAGCGCCGGCACTCTTCCGAGAACATGTTTCGCATTGCAGGAAGCGCAGTGTTTGCATGCTGAGGGGACGGAAACATTCGCGAATATTGAAGGTTTACGAAGCCGAGATTCTTTCATCTGCGGCTCAGAATTGACATAGGAACGCAGTCGTAAGCGAGAGAGTTAGAAATCAGCGAGGAAGTTCTTCGTCTGTATTGTCGATAAGCGGATTGTTCGTTATCGGAGCTAAGCCATGCAGCGTGAGAAATTCGTCGACGTCGATGGGATTGGAACCCGTTACTTTGAGAGCGGCAGCGGTCCTGTCGTAGTTTTGTTTCATGGCGGCCACTTCGGCTCCCATGACGCCGCCGATTGCGCTGAAGATTGGGGTCTTAACTTCGACGGGTTGGCGCAATGGTTTCACGTTTTTGCCGTGGATAAGCTCGGTCAGGGCTTCACCGATAATCCTAAGCGCGACGAAGACTACACCATGGCCGCGGTCGTGCAGCATGCTTACGGTTTTCTCAAAGCGCTCGGCCTTCGCAACGTTCATCCGGTCGGCCATTCGCGCGGTGCGTATTTAGTGGCGCGGCTGGTCCTGGAGCATCCGGAACTTTTCAGCACCTGTACCCTGGTCGACACCAATACTTTGGCCCCCGGAATCAGCAAAAACGAATCGGTTATGGCGAACCCCCCGCTGCCACGTTTGAGTCGGGAGAGCCAGCGCTGGGTTTTGCAAAGGTATTCCTTCGCCTACGAACATATTACGGAGGACTGGCTGGATGTCATGGTGCGCATTGCGGCGGCGCCCAAATACCGAGACGCTGTGCACAAGATGGAGGAAGTAGGATTGCGCGTAACGCGCTTCTTACCGCACCTCGCGCGCCAGAAGGATGAAACCCTCGGTATCATCCGCGATCGCGGCTTTGGTATCCCTACCCTGCTCGCCTGGGCGTATAACGATCCCACCGCAACTATTGACCAGGGACACGCCCTGTTCGATTTGATCGCCCGCGGCACCGCCGACTCGCGCATGATCATCTTCAACCGGGCCGGTCATTTTTCTTACAGAGAACACCCTGCGGAATTCAACGAAACGCTGCATAGCTTTATTCAACGCAACGTTTGACATTGTCACCGAGAGGTGACGAGAATCGCTGCAGCCCCTTGGAGGTCGGCTGAATGGTACGCTATTTCCTGCATCGTATACTCGGAACGATCCCCGTGCTCCTGCTGATTAGTTTGCTGGTTTTTTTCTTAATCCATGCGGCTCCGGGAGATCCGACCCTCTTGCTTCTGGGCGAAGAAACGAACGCGGCGGAGATCGCCAAGGCTCAAGAGCGATGGGGCCTCGATCAACCCGTATACATTCAGTATCTGAAATTCCTGAAATCCGCTCTCGCCGGCGATTTTGGCAAATCGTTCAAATACGCCGAACCGGTCGTCCAAGTGATCAAAAGCCGCCTGCCGGCCACCATCGAGCTGGCAACGTTCGCCATCATCATCGCCACTTTGCTCGCCATTCCGCTCGGTGTGTGGGCTGGAGCGCGGCCCAACTCGTGGATCGACAATCTCGGAACGACCTTCGGCCTATTCGGGATCAGCATGCCCAGTTTCTGGCTGGCGATCATGCTTATATTGCTGCTCGCAGGTGTTTTGAACATTCTGCCGACCTCGGGACGCAGTACTTACGGCATTGCCGGCAGCGATAGAACCGGCTTCTATATTTTCGATAGCGTAATGCAGAACAACTGGCCCGCGGTATGGGACGCGCTTACCCATATTTTAATGCCCGCCATAGCACTCGGTGTGAACATGCTGGGGATTTTGATGCGTGTAACCCGGTCAGCCATTCTGGAAATCATGAACGAAGATTACGTGCGCACCGCACGCGCTAAGGGGCTGCAAGAAGAAAACGTTGTGTGGCGCCACGTCACGAGGAACGCGCTGATTCCGGTGGTCACGGTTGTGGGGCTCGAGCTCGGTACCTTGTTAAGCGGTTCGATCATTGTCGAAACAGTCTTCGCCTGGCCGGGCAGCGGCAGCTTGCTGATCACGGCCCTAAACGCGCGCGATTATCCCCTGGTCACCGGACTGGTGATGACCTACACACTGGCGTTTGTGGCGATTAATTTGTTGATTGATGGCATTTATGCAGTCATTGACCCTCGAATCCGCTACTGACAGAGAGTCCAGCTCCTCCGGGCGCGCCTTGCCGCGTTTGCACGCCAAGGCCTTCACCGGCGGCATGATCGTCTTTATCTTCATTCTGATCGGCATTATTGGTCCGTCCCTGGCGCCGCACGATCCCAATCGTCAAGAGCTGACACGGATGATGAAGGAGCCGCAGGGGCTGGGCGCGGCCAACGCTCTTGGCACGGATAATCTGGGCCGCGACATCTTGAGCCGGATCATTCATGGCGCACGGGTATCGCTGCTGGTCGCTTTCGCAGTGGTTTTCGTATCGGGCTTTATCGGAGTCAGCTTGGGCGCAGTATCAGGCTATTTCGGCGGCAAAGTCGATTTTATGATCCAGAAACTCGTTGAGGTCGTATGGGCATTTCCGCCGCTGCTACTCGGCATCACGATCATGGCCTTTCTCGGCCAAGGATTGTTCAACCTGATTCTGGCGCTGGTAGCCCAGCGCTGGATTCCTTACTGCCGCGTGGTCCGCGCCCAGGCTTTATCGCTGCGCGAGCGCGACTTTGTAGTTGCGGCACGCGGGCTTGGCGCCAGCCAAAGGCAGGTGATCTTGCGCCATAT
>DATACQ010000967.1:0-4956 GCA_036258955.1 Binatia bacterium | reverse complement strand
GAATCACATGGAACTTAAAGGAGACGGCGGGAGGCAGCCATTTACGCTCCCTATGAAGAATGCAGCGGGGCAACCTGGAAAAGCTCAGTGCCGTGCATTTGCTGATTATGTTAGGATCATGGTCTATTTTAATATTGTGATGCCAAGGAGTTGGCCATGAGTGCGTTATTGATAGAACCCATTCTGGACAGATATGTCGCGCTGGCTGAACGGCGGAAGCAAGATTGGCCTTCCAAGGAAGTCGAGGCGTTACTGCTCAAACTCCGAAAGGAAATTCTGGACTGCCTCAAATCATCGATGCCCGGGTAAGCTCTCCAGCAGCTTAAGTTTGGACGAATGGCTAGCGCGTTTCGCGCGCGCTATTTTTCTCCCCAGAGTTTGTCGAAAAAACCGGTCTTCGTCATTTCATCCAGAAATCGCCTATCGATGAAAACTTCAGGTTTAATTTTTTTGGCTCGAGGATCGCCGGGCGCGACGTCGTCCAATACCGCCTGAAAAGCTTCTGGCCTGATCGTCAGCCTTGGCTCCAGGGCTTTGATTTCGGCGTTGTAGCCCGCTTCGAGGGCGTTGCGATCACTGATGCGCAACTGTTTGGCGAGGACTTTGAATGTAAACTCTTTGTCAGTGTGCAGGATTTTTGCGGCTTCCGCCATGACGCGCATAAAGCGTCCGAGCACCTGCGGCCGCTTCGCCAGCGTAGTGCGGCGCGTCATAAAACCTACGGCGACTTGAGGAATACGGAGGTCAGGGCCATAGACGATATATTGGTAACCGAGGGCGATGGCTTGAGCGTCTCCAGGCGACGATAGAGTTCCAGCATCGATTGTGCCGCTGACAAGGGCAGCAAGCATCTCAGGCGCGCCTCCCGTCTGGATCATCGTGTAGTCTCGCCCTGCTTCCATGCCGACTCTGCGAAAAGCATGTGTGGCAAAATAATGCGTGGTGGCGCCAATGCGCGTCACGCCGATTTTTTTTCCCTTCAGATCTTCCAGTTTCTTGATCGGAGGTTTGGCGAGAATGCTTTGCGTCAGAATATTCTTCTGCCCGCCGATACAAATGAGCTCGGTGTTTCCCTGAACGTAAGCGCGCACTATACCAAGACCGCCGTCCATGAGCAGCTCGCCATCGCCGCCCAGCATTGCCGCCGTCGCCAACGGCGAGGAGCCGATATAAACCAGCGGAAATTCAAGGTCGTATTTGCGGAACAGCCCGGCCTCTTCAGCGATCCATGGCATCGACTGTGACAGCACCCGCGCCGAATGGACTCCCAGGAGCTTGTCTGCGCCAAAGGCCGGATGCGGCGCCAACAATGCGAGCCAAAAAAAGCTTGATGCGAACCGCTTCATACGTCAACCCTCCTGCGGTAACTTTATCCAGCACTCATGGGCAAATTGCCCGCTCGAGTGTTGGAACATAGGCAAAAGCGCCCCGAAGGGTCAAGAAGAATCCTGCGCAAGTACTTCAGCCCGGTGAAGGGCGTCAAACGCGAACTCTCTTGGAGTCCAAACACCTTGAACTTTGAACCGCAAAGGCGCGCTACGCGTAGCGTTGCTGCCCTGTTTTGCTACACTGTTCGTGTTTCAATGTTTCAGCGCTTCCGGACCGAGTCGTAAGGGGGAATTATGCAATTGGCATCGATGGATCTTGGGCCGATAGGTATCTGGACATCGCAGTTTGACCACCAACCTGCGACCAAAGCGAGAAAAGCCGCGGCGGACCTCGAACGACTCGGCTTTGGCGCCATTTGGTTTCCTGAAAGCGTTGGCCGTGAAGCGCTGACGCATGCGGCCTTACTGCTGAGCGCTACGAAGCGCATCGTGATTGCCACCGGCATTGCGAACATATACGGACGAGATCCTGTGACGGCGGCCGCAGCGCACAGGACCCTCGCCGAAGCCTATCCGGGACGCTTTCTTCTCGGGGTGGGTGTGAGTCACGTTCCTTTGGTTGAACAGATCAGAGGCCATACTTACGGGAAGCCGCTCGCCTCCATGCGTGCGTACTTAGATGGAATGGACCAGGCTCCCTATCGTTCGGTAATGCCCCCAATCAAGCCGGCCAGAGTTCTGGCGGCGCTTGGGCCGAGAATGCTACAGCTCGCCGCAGAACGAGCTGACGGCGCTCATCCGTACTTTGTGACCCCGGAACACACGGCGCGCGCACGCAAGATCCTCGGCGGTGAGCGCTTGTTGGCGGTTGAGCAAGCCGTCGTGCTGGAAACGGACCCGGCCAAAGCGCGCGAAATCGCCCGCACCCATATGTCGCGCTATCTCGAGTTGCCGAACTACCTGAGCAACTTGCGCCGACTCGGTTTCGGCGACGAGGATTTTGGTAACGGTGGAAGTGACCGGTTGGTAGACGCCATTGTCGCGTGCGGTGATATAACAGCCGCCATCGATCGGGTTCGCGCCCACCAGTCGGCCGGCGCTGACCACGTTTGCATTCAAGTCCTGCCACGGGAGCCGCAGGCTTTGCCGATGGCACAGTGGCGGGAGTTGGCATCGGCGCTACTCGGGTTCACCGGCAGACGTCGATCGTTTACAGTCAGATAATTACTTGCCAGAGGGTCAGGTCAGCGCGACGAGCTCGCTGGTTACGATTGAACCCCTAGCCCTGCTTCAGCAGAAAGTCATAGCTGCCGTAGTGTATGTAGTCCGCCCAATCCACTGATTTGGCGACGGTGCGCACGTTATTGCGACCAGCCAAAAGCGCTTCGCCGATGGAGCGCTTGTTGAGTAGCTCAGTATAAAAAACTTCGGCAAAACACTCGGCGGCTTCGTCGCCTACCGGCCAGTAGGTGCCCAAGTAGTTTGCCACTCCGCCGCGCAAGAAAGCTTCCGCGAGCCCGACGGTGCGGTCCAGCCGTTTCTCCACGTTCAGGTCCTTGTTGCGGCTATCGCTGCCGCGGCGAATGCGCCCGGCTTCACATGCGTTGAAGAATACCAGGCTGGGTAAATTGCCGATGCTGGCCAGATCGGTTCCGCTCAAAACCTGTTTGCCGTAGCAAAGGATGCCGGAGCTCGCGGGATTAGCGGCGTTAAAAAACGCATGACCGGCATAGTGGATGACGTCATAATCGCCGGATTTGATTTTGGCGAGCAACGCAGGTCTGGTGGCGGCGGCTCCATTGAGCTCATCGATTCTGACTGACGGATGGGAAACGAACAACTCGCGGATGCGTTTTCCCTCTCGTTCTGCTCCGGGTAGGTCCATCGTTGGGTTGACGACGAGGAGCAGATTTAGGATCGGCGACTTCTGCCGCTGCTCGAGCCACTTTGCCACTGAGAGATTTTCGGCGACATATCGCCGACTCAAGCCGCCGTTCGCGGCCGGGAACCAATTGTCGACTTTGATCGTTTCCCATGGGATACGCGATGAAGGCGCGTCATGGACAATGACGAGATGGAGGCTACGGAGGCTCGGGAGCACCGACATAACCCGTTCAGCCAAGATCAAGTTTGCGAGCTCGCGGCCAAAGGCATCCAACGCCTGTAGATTGAACTGCTGCGACTCGATCAGGCGCAAGTGGCGATCAAGTTTCTCCCGATCGACTTTCTTCGTGTCCGTGATGACGGTTGCCTTGGCGCCCGCGGTGAGAACCGAAGAAAGATACTGGACGGTTCCGTCGGTCATGACTTCCTGACGCACGATCAGGTAAGCAGGTTGGCCACCCGGCTGAAAGCCGCGCGCCACGGCGGGCATCAGTGGAGGAGGTAAGGCAATTTCACTCAACGTTACTTCCACATCTTCAAACAATTGCGTGCTGGCAAGCGACAACAGTTCTTGTTTTAGCTCGCCATAGCGCTCCCGATCATTTTCACAGATGGTGATCCGGCGAAAACTGTGGCTGCGATCCGCATCCTTGAGGCCGCGGAAGAAACCGGTCACTAGATTCTGCAACACAGTAGCCGTCGCAGGTCCCGACCCGGCGCCGAACAAGACGGTCGCGAGCTCTTCGACGTTTGTCCGGACACAGGCGCGGATGACATTCTCCGCGGCGATCTGCAGCACTTCCGGGGTGAGCCGGTCGAAGTGACCGAGCCCGACGAACAGAATAAAATCGGCGGGAACGGGATGACGGCCCGTAGGCAGCACAAAGATCTCACCGGCGTTGCCGGAGAACATACGGCGCACAGTGAAATCTTTGATCGCGCCGTTGAGCCGTTCGTCCAGTGCCAGGGCCGCGCCGCTCGGAGCGACGTCGCGAAAGATGCCTAGAACGCACGCCCGGCTCTGCACTTCCGTGATGCTTCCGAGCGCGAGTTGGATATCAATCCGTTGCTGGCGCCGGCGGCCGACCACAACCTGATTGAATTCCTGTACATAGCCGAGCCCATCTCCCGCCACTGCCGGTTTGAGCGCGAGCGGGACCGCTTCGTCCCGAGCGTCCGGCGCAGCGACATCATCAAGGACATGGCGAATCTCGCTGTGGGTCAACTGCCTTCCACGTCGCCCCTCGTAAGGCGGCTCCCGAAGTTCCGCGTCACTCACCGAGCGGGTAAAGCCGCGCCGGGTCGAAATCCACTCCTGCGGCAATTCGGCGGTACTGCCGCCAGCGAGAATATCTGCGACCGCCTTGGCAACCACCCGGTTGTTCGGCAAACTGCCGTGTGACTCCGCGATGTAATACGTTTGCGTTCCGTCGAGCTTGGCTGAAGCCAGGGGTACGGTTCCGTCGCCTTCGATTGAGTTGTCGTACACGAATTCATCTTCCTCGAAGCGAAGACCCACTGTGGTTTCCTGATCGACCCCTGCAATTAAGAAGAAGCGGTGATCGGCTTTTGCAAGCGAATCCTGAACAGGGCGAACCTTGTTTAGCAGCGCCTGTTTCGGCCGCGCGCCGCGCTGAGGCCATTGGGCCGCGTCGAACAGGTTGACTGAGCTGAACTGATCCGGAGTCGGAAGCATCTGATACAGGCCGGGGAAGGTGGTGAAAATCTTGGACGCTAATGCTTC
>DATACQ010000966.1:0-1952 GCA_036258955.1 Binatia bacterium | reverse complement strand
GTGAAGGTTGGGGTGTGCCGATGGACGCCGAAGCGCGCGCGCTGGAGATCGGCAAAGCAGAACTTCTTCGCTCGGGGAAGAGTCTGGCGATCTTGGCCATTGGTCAAACCGTCCATCCCGCTTTGTCGGCGGCTGAAGACCTGGCGCCGCTAGGCATTGACGCAACCGTCGTCAACGCGCGTTTCGTGAAGCCCCTGGACAAGGAGTTGCTCTGCGGAGTATTGCGTAACATCTCTCATGTCATCACGGTGGAGGACCATGCTGTGGCGGGAGGATTCGGCAGCGCTGTGCTGGAGTTGCTCGCGGAGGAGGGCATCACGGGCGTCAACGTACGGTGCTTAGGCGTGCCAGACCGATTCATACCGCACGGAACACAAGACGAACTCAGGAAACTCTGTGGTTTTGACCGCGAAGGCATCACCCAGGCGGCGTTACAAATGATGCGGGTCGGCAAGAAGAGAGCCAAGGAGGGATGGGAACGCGGGAGCGCATAGATAAGCTTCTGATGGATCGAGGTCTCGTCGCCAGCCGGGAGGCTGGCCGAGCGCGTATTCTGGCTGGGGAGGTGTTGGTCAACGAACGGCCGGTCACAAAAGCAGGCAGCCTCGTAGATTCCACGGCGACGATCCGTTTAAGGTCGCGCTGCGCTCCTTACGTCAGTCGGGGCGGCGCCAAATTGGCGAAGGCGCTAGGAGAGTTTAATATCGATGTCGCTGGAAAACTTGTTCTCGACGTGGGCGCTTCCACGGGTGGATTCACGGACTGTTTGCTTCAGCATGGCGCGGCGCGCGTTTTTGCCGTAGACGTCGGTTATGGCCAACTCGATTGGCGGTTAAGAAGCGATCCGCGGGTGGTCGTTTTCGAAAAGACCAACATCCGTTACCTTGAACTCGGCATGTTACCATCTCGCGTGAGTATGGCAACCGTCGACGTTTCCTTCATTTCGCTCAAATTAGTGCTCCCGCCCATCAAAAAATTGCTCGAACCCGCGGCCCCGGTCGTGGCCCTTATCAAGCCGCAATTCGAAGTCGGCAAGGGACAGGTAGGTAAAGGCGGTGTAGTGCGTTCGCCCGAGGACCACCAGCGTGTCATCGAGGAAATCACTAGCGCCGCGGCGGCTCTCGATTTGCGAGTTCATGGGGTGATCGAATCGCCGCTGCTTGGTCCTAAAGGAAATCGGGAGTTTCTGATGCACTTGACCCTCGCTCCTAGCTCGTAAGCTCTGCGATGCATTTGATCGACCATGCCGAGGGTCATTAAAATCGCGCACCGCGGAGCATCCGGTTCGTTCCCCGAAAATACCCGTGTGGCATTTCAAAAGGCGATCGAGGCGGGTGCCGACATGATCGAGATGGATTGCCAGCTCACGCTGGACGGCCATATCGTTGTGTTTCACGACGAAAAGCTATCGCGGCTGGCGAGGGTACGGGGCACCGTGGCGCAGCGTTCCCTTGATCAGCTCAAGCGACTCGACGTAGGCAGTTGGAAAAAAAAGGGGTTTGCGGGGGAACGCATCCCGGCCCTGGAAGAGGTGCTTGCGTTGGTGGACGGGCAGGTGGATGTGTGCATCGACATCAAACAATATCCCGGCTCGCCCGCCGGGATAGAATTAAAGCTCTTGTTTACGATAACTCACTTCGACTATATGGACCGCGTGCTCTTTTCGTCGTTCGATTACAACTGCCTGCGGCGGCTGCGTGAGTTGGCGCCGGAAGCGCCGATTGGTGTCATCTGTGCTATAGGAACGCGCGAGGATCCAATTGCCGCAGCCGTTGCCATGGGTGCCCGGTCCATCCATCCGCAAAAGGAGCTCGCCGCCCGGGATTTCCTCCAGCGCGCCTGGGACGAAGGGCTGGATGTCTACGTCTGGACCGTCAACGATCTTTCGGAGATGGAGAGGTTCGTGTCATGGGGCGTTCAGGGGATTATTTCTGATTATCCTGAACGCTTTG
>DATACQ010000965.1:0-3285 GCA_036258955.1 Binatia bacterium | reverse complement strand
GCGAGTGCGCTAGCGCAGGATCAAACGGTAGGGAGTCAATATCTTAGGTCTTGCACTATGACATTTCGGATGTTGTCGCTCTCATCACGTGTTCAACGGTTAGCCGCACCACATGCATCCGATGCAACTCTCTTTGACTCACCCTTAGCTCCCACTCGCTCATCCGATCTCCTCCTTTGGGGAGAAGATCCTATGCAAAAGGGTGGACAGAATCGCTGAACAGCTTTGGGGTGACATTTTCGCTGACCTTACTACAGACGCTTCGGATGCCCGTACCGTCAGGCGGTGCAATACCGGCTAGACCGGCTTGACAATGCCCAGGGCGAGCGATAAACGCCCTCCATATAAGAGCGCATGGCCCCGACGCTGTTATGGCTCGGCGCCGGAAGAGGTCCACGGCAGGTAACAGGAGGTGAAAGATGCGATTGCGTCTCCTTTGCTCGGGCCTAATCGCCGGCTTGGTTTTCTTCCCGTGGCTTTCTGTTGTATCTGCGACGCCGCTGGATGATTTGATCGCCGCCGCCAGAAAAGAAGGCAGCCTGAACTTTTATGGCCCCTCCACTTTGAAGCCCGAGGGCGCTCAAGTTCTCGCTCAAACCTTCAACAAAAAATACGCCACCAACATCAACGTCAGGTTCATTCCCTCGGGGTCGATGACCCGCGACGTGGGCAAGGTCGCGACCCTAGCGGCCACGGGCGCGCCGCCCGAATGGGATGTGATGGTCGCCACAGACGCCCACCATGCGAGCCTCTGGTTGCGCAAGCTGCAAAAGCCGTTCGACTACAAATCTTTGGGCGTGGACGAGAAATTGATCGATCACGATGGCGGCGCGATCTCCTTCGCTCACCAGTATATCGTGCCGGCCTACAACAGCAGTTTGGTTGCGCCGAAGGATGCGCCGAAGAGTTGGGAAGACCTCCTCCAGCCAAAATGGAAAGGGAAAGTCGGCGTGACGACGGCGACCCACCATTTAGGGCGGCTGGCCGTCGGGCCGTGGGGCGAAGAAAAGACCACTGCCTATGTGAAAGCTCTTGCACAGCAGAACCCTGTCCTCGGGGAGTTGGGCCCCACGTATACCCGCCTGCAATTAGGCGAGATCCTGGTCGCGTTGAGTTTGACCGACAGCTATATCAACGTTGCCAAGCAATCGGGAGCTCCGATCACCGAGGCCGTCGAGGTGCAACCGGTGGTCGCTCCTTCCTATCACGTCGGCGTGCTCAAGGGCGCGGAGCATCCCAATGCGGCGCACCTCTTCGCGGTTTTTATGACGATGCCGGAGTCGCAGCAGGTATGGGAAAAAACCGTCGCCGTAAGCTCCGCGTTGATTCCCGGAACGGCCTATTATCAGAAGGCCCAGGGCAAGCAGATGATCTATCTGCGTAAGGATCAGTCGGACAAAGTGGAATCGCTTGCGCGGAAGTATGGCAAGATGATCGGTCTCCTCTAGCAGGCTGCTGAAAAAGATTCATAGGCGCTTACGCACTTGCGAGTTCCGAGTTCGCGTTTCGAGTTTTGAACCCGAAACCCGAGACACGAAACCCGAAACACCGATGCGCGCCTTGGCTCCGACGTCTTTTTGAGCAGCCTGCAATCCTGGTTTTTCATCAACCTGCTAACAAAGATCGGTACCTGGCGTAATTAAAACAACTGAGGAAGGCACTGGATCAGGGAGGCGGGACCGGCTTGCCTGATTATCGCGATTTGTTGGAGTTTCATGGGCACACCACATGAGAAGTAAGCTGCTCAATGGTGCCACTTTTGCGATAAACCCGGATCCGATGCCGAGGCGAGGAGCAAACATCACGTAGGGAAGCCAATAGCGTTTGCCTCTGACGGGACGTCGATCAGTTGTCGTGTGCGCTCCTCAAAGCTTTATAAATCATCAATAGCGAGAAGGGCGCAAATGACTTTGAAACTGCATGCTTGGGTGTCTTCGTTAGTTCAGGATCGCCCCTCGCTCTCGCGGTAGTTAGGTTCAACTGCGGAATCCGGGTTAAACGGCATCGGATCAGCGCGAAAAAAACCGCCGGGCATTGTCGTTTAGGATCTTGGCTTTTGTCACGGCGCTCAAGTCGCTTCGTTCCTGAAATATTTGCAAGGAGTTGGGGTGGCTTTCCGAATGCGGCATATCGGAACCGAGCATGATGCGGTCTTCACCAATCAAATTGAGCGGCTCGCGTAGGTCCTCGTCTTCTTCGCAGATCACGTAAATGTTGCCTTCGCGAAGAATCTCGCTGGGCTTCGTTTTCGAGTGCCCGAAGCCGGGATCGTTTTTGAAGATGCCCTGGCCCATGCGCCAGTAAGAATCCATGACATGCGTCAGCCACGGCAGCCATTCGATGCCTGCTTCGGCAAAGGCAAAGCGCAGGCGGGGAAAGCGCTCGGCGACTCCGGTACCTACAATGGCGAGAAATCCCATCAGCAGCGATGCTCGGTTCGAGAAGGCAATCGACATGAACAGATTTTGGAAGAGTCCCGTGAACGTGGGACTTTCAAAACCTATGTGAACGTAAATGGGCGTGTTCAAACGCTCCGCCTCCGACCAGAACGGGTCGAACTCGCGGCTATCGAGAAGCTTGTCGCCCGCCATACCATGGATCTCGATCGCTGCCGCGCCAAGCGCTTCGACGCGCCGCAGCTCCTCCAATGCTTTTTCGATGTGCGTCAGCCGGAGCATGGCGTTCCACCTGAGCCGGCCGGAGCTTTGCTCGCAGATTTCATGAATCCAGGTATTGTAGGCGCGGCATAGGGCATATTCGAATTCGATGTCGGGCGAGAGAGTGGCGTTCAGGAGTGTGGAATTGATGATCTGCGTGTTGATGCCGAATTTATCGAGATCCCGAATTCTCGCCTCAATATCGGTTAATTCCTGACTTCCGATTGAAAAGGGCTTTTCCCGGGCGTGGCGCGAAGTCGCGGGCGTCCCGAATAGCGACAATCCTTTGCCGCTTGTGCGCGGAACGACGGCACCGTCGACCAGCCAGAAAGAATTCTGTCCCAAAAGCGCGGGTTGATCTTCCAGCGTGATCGGAATCGGTCGTCGTCGCGCATATTTTTCATCCAGATATTTCCACGTCTGCGCCGACTCTTCTACATGCGAATCCGCATCTATTGTCATCAAAGTGATTCTCTCAAACAAAATATTTTAATCAGTGTTATCGTCCCGCGGTGAAGACTGCAATGGCGCGCGCAAGCGGCGAAACTCACTTCATCCTCTTTTTTTCCTTTGACAGATGAAATAAAGACTTTCTGTTTCAACCGAAAAGCTGGCCAGGAAAGGGACA
>DATACQ010000964.1:0-4047 GCA_036258955.1 Binatia bacterium | reverse complement strand
GACCGCACTCAAGAGCACCTGGGGGTCGGTGATGAGGGAATCATCCTGCTGAGAAAGATCTTGCGCCAACAGATCGAGATCGTGCGTAAAGGCGGCGAGCCGCTCGGAGTAGTACGGGACCCAAATAAGAATCGGCTGATTGAGTTCGACGTGATCAATGAAAGGGTCGGATTGTTCGGTAAGGAACAAAAGGTTGCGTAGCAGGCTGCTGGAAAATACCCATATCCGCTGACGCAGTTTCGAGTTCCGAGTTTCGTGTTCCGAGTTTAAACCCCAACCCGAGACGCGAAACCCGAAACACTTGATGCGCGTTTCGCCTCTGGATCTTTTTGAGCCTGCAAGAAGGAATGATATTGGCTTGTGAATGTTCACATTGCTCAAGCGTCGGGCTGAAAGCTTTAAACGATTGAAGTGTTGAACATTTGAATTCTTGAACAATGCAGGAGGTACTTCGATGGCAATGGCAATCGACCAGCGGCCGGATGATTTGAAGCCCGGAAGGCTGGACACCTACAAAGAATGGCAGGCGAAGCAGAACATTCCAGTCATCGGCGGTTTTTTTGTTAAGGACATTAACCAGGTTGAACTTGCCCCATGGGATCTCAAGGGCGGTAACGCCGCCTTCGTGGTGCTCGATGGCACCGGCGGGGTCAACGACGCGCAGATTGTCGAGATCGCTCCCGGCAGCAAACTGAAACCGCAGAAACATCTCTACGAAGAGATGGTCTATGTGACCAAAGGGGTTGGCGCGACCACCGTCTGGCAAAAGGACGGGAGTAAAAAGCACACCTTTGAATGGGGGCCGGGCAGCCTTTTTGCCATTCCGCTAAACGCGCGCTATCAGCACTTCAATGCGAGCGGCACGGATACCGCCCGCTATTTCTCCGTGACCAACTGCTGCTTCATGATCAATCTGTTCCACACGACGGATTTTATCTTTGAGAACGATTGGGAGTTCCTTGACCGATTCGATCCGCGCAGCGAAGGATACTTTAGCGGCAAAGGTGAGGTGTTTGGGCGCTTTTTCATGACGACGAATTTCGTACCAGACACGCACACCCTGGCGCTCGCCGATTACAAAGAGCGGGGTAAAGGCAGCACCAACATGAAATTCGATCTCGCCAAGAATACGATGGGGGCGCACATCTCCGAGTTTCCGGTAGGGACCTATAAGAAGGGCCATCGTCACGGCCCCGGCGCCCATGTGATTATTCTCAGCGGCCAGGGTTATTCGACGCTATGGCCGGAAGGCGAGGAGATGCGTCGGGTTGATTGGGGGCCGGGTAGCGTGGTGGTGCCGCCGGATCAGTGGTTTCACCAACATTTCAATTCCGGCGCCAAGCCGGCGCGCTATCTCGCGCTCCGTTGGAACAACTGGCGTTTTCGCTTTATGCGCATGCAAGACGGCGAAGGCAGCACCTATACCAGCGTCAAACAAGGCGGCGGCCAGATCGAGTTCGAGGATGAAGATCCCGAGGTACATCGGGACTTCGAAGCGGCGATGAAAAAAGCCGGGGCGCGCTGCGCCATGGGCTCGTATCATCCTCGCTGTACGGTCAAAGACTGAGCGCGGCGCCTTCAGCTTCTTCAGATTCAGCTTTCGTCGCCGTCTCCTGCGAAGCGGAGTTATGGAGCCGACGACGACTTCCTGGGCTTTAGCTCCTCAGTTCGTGGTAGTGGAATAACGTGTGCCTTCCAAACTGTGATGAGAGCTTCTGGTGCACGTTAGACGTCAGTTGTTGGCGTGATCTTGCGGTTCGGTCATACACTTGAACTTCGGGTGCTGACACGATAGAAACGCTGGCTTGTAATCGCGTTGTGATATGGCGAAAACAGAGACCATAGCTCCGGCCGCCGCGACACCGCCGCGATCGTTGTTCCGGTCCTTGGATGGCGGGACAGCACTGATGGCTGCGCTTATCGCCTTCATGGGGTTCTATGTTTGCTATCCGCTCATCCTGATCCTGATTAATAGCTTCAATACCGCCACCATAGCGGAACCGCCTGCATATGGATTAAAGGCGTGGCGTGAAGCCTTTGCCGAGCCAGGGATCTGGCGTTCGCTGTGGAACAGCGTCAAGATTGGGATTGCATTGCAGGCGATTGCCTTGCCCAGCGGCATTTTCATCTCATGGTTGCTGGCGCGCACGAACATCTATTTTGCGGGCGCGTTCGAGTTCGGTTTCTGGATCTCTTTCATTCTGCCCAACCTGGCGACCACCTTCGGGTGGATGCTCTTGCTCGACCCGAGCACGGGCCTTATCAATAACTGGCTGCGCAGCGTGCCCTTTCTTAGCGGCATAAACTTCGACATCTATTCTTTTTGGGGCATTATCTGGGCCCATGTCATGGCCAATGGAGTTTCCACAAAGATCATGTTGATGACCCCGGCCTTCCGGCGCATGGACGCGTCCATGGAGGAGGCGAGCCGGATGTCCGGTGCAAGCTCTCTCACGACTCTGCTGCGAATTACAATTCCCGCAATGACGCCGGTTATAGTGGTCGTGTTTTTGCTTAGCGTCATTCGCATCTTTAGCAGTTTCGAAACGGAGCTACTGCTCGGTGTTCCGTGGGGATTTTACGTCTATGCGACCAAGATCGTCGATCTCGCGCGACAGGAGCCGCCCCTCGTCAATCAAGCTGCGGCGCTGGGCAGCGTCATTCTGATTTTTCTGATCGCTTTTATACCGATCCAGAGAAGGCTCATTACGCGTCGGCAATTCACCACAGTGACGGGACAGTTCAAGCCGAAGATCATCGATCTCGGAATCTGGAGAATTCCCGCAACTATTTTCGTTGGTTTCGTGGTTTTCTTATTGGATGTCGTGCCGGTCTTGAGCGTGTTCGGCGGCAGCTTCATGACCCGCTTCGGCTTTTTTAATCTGCCTAAGACCTGGACATTGGATTATTGGAACATGGCCCTCAGCGATCCGCGCATTCTGCAGGGATTGCAAAATACACTGATCATCGCTTTCAGCGCGGCACTCTTCGGCGCGTTCTTTTTCTCTCTGGTCGGATATGTTTTGGTGCGCACCAAACTCCCCGGACGCGGCATCCTGGACTCGATCTGCTGGCTGCCGTCCGCCATACCCGGAGTTCTTGCCGGACTTGGGCTCCTCTGGATGTTTCTTGGCACGCCGTTTTTTCGGCCGTTTTACGGCACGCTATTTTTGCTTGTCGTCGCATCGGTGCTAGGGGGCATTACGTTGGCCACTCAGATCCTCAAAGCGAATTTTATTCAGTTGGGAAACGAACTGGAGGAAGCGTCGCGCATGTCCGGCGCCGGCTTCTGGCGAACATACTTTCAAGTGGTTTTTCCGCTGATGGCGCAGACCATGATGTTAGTCGCAGTCTTGAAGTTCATGTTCGCCGCGCAACACACCTCGAGCATTATTCTGTTGGCGACCTCGGAGACGCGGACTTTGTCCCTGCTCGCGCTTGACCAGGTGGCCGCCGGGTATCGCGAAGTCGCCAGCATCACCGTGATTTTCATCATGCTGCTCACGTTGGGTGTGGCGTTAGTCGCGCGCTCCTTTGGCCTTAAGGTCGGCATCCGCGCGGATTGACGGCGAGCGGAAAATGCATCTTCAAGCAAGACTCGAAACTCGAGAAGGGAGGCTCGAAGATCGGACGTCGATCTCTATCCGCAATCCTTGGCGATCATTCATTGACCGTTGAGAGGTGTGGCAGGACACAGCCTGTGAGCTTTTTGCGCATCCAAAATCTTTACAAAACCTTTGACCGGGTCGTCGCCGTCAATCGCATCAACCTGGAGATTGCCGAAGGTGAGTTCTTTACCTTACTGGGGTCCAGCGGTTGCGGCAAAACTACGACGTTGCGTATGGTTGGCGGACTCGAAACACCGGATGGCGGCACTATCTACATCGGTGATAAATGTCTCGTATCCACCGAAAGAAATATTTTCATCAAGCCGGAAAAACGCAATATGGGTATGGTTTTCCAGTCCTACGCGCTCTGGCCGCACATGACGGTTTTTGAAAACATTGCGTACCCACTAAGACTGCGTGGCATCAAAGGACGGGAAGC
>DATACQ010000963.1:0-3190 GCA_036258955.1 Binatia bacterium | reverse complement strand
AGACAAAGGACGGTGATACCCCTGAGAGCGCAATGCATAACAATTTACCTCCCGTTCTCATTCGAGAGTGCGCGTTGTCGAAAATATAGCTTCGATGGTTTTCTCGGCGCAAGCTAAAACGAGCTTCTCACCTCGTCGTTGAGGGCAGTGCGTGCACGGGTGCCGAGTTCTTGACAAAACGGATAAGTTTCCTTAATTAAGGGTATAACCAGGCCGTGACATGAAGGTTAGCTCGAAAGGCCATTATGGCCTACTGGCGTTGGCGGAACTCGCCAGCACCTACCGGACACAACGCGCTCTCCAACTGAAAGAAATCGCAGAGAGTCAGGGTATTCCGGAGCAGTATCTCGGCCAGATTATGGCGCTGCTAAAAAGGGGCGAGCTGGTTCACGGGGTGCGCGGGCCGACCGGTGGCTACACGTTGGCGCGTCCGCCGGAGAGGATCAGCGTGAAGGAAGTGCTCCAGGTGCTAGAGGGTCCTATCGTGCCTTTCGATCTCAGCGCCAGGCGCGGCGGCCAACCTTTGCCAGCGGTAACGCGGCGTTTGAACGAAACCTGGTCCAAAGGCCTCCGCGCGATGGAGACGGTGCTCGATGAAACCACCTTGGCAGATCTGTGCAGGACTGAGGCGCCGCCCTTGATGTACTACATCTAGTTAAAAAATTTACGCGAATTTCTGAGCTAGCTAATCAGAATAGTCAATTGGAAGCAGGAGCGAACGGGAAGGGTTTAGCCATGAACAACCAACTTACCTGGAAGGCAAAACTTGGCGACAAAATTCCTGCCGAGCTGGGCCGCGAAATCGACATCTTCGAGCAGCAGATGGAGCTCCGCAAACACGGAAAGATTGACGAAAAAGTCTTTGCCGAAACGCGCCTCCGCCGCGGCATCTACGGCCAGCGCTACGACAACGGCCAGCGCCACGATGGCAGGCGCGTGCAAAGATTGAAGCTCCCGCCTGATTTGATCAAGGGACCCGACACTCTCTGGGATGCCCCCGGCATGATGCGCATCAAAATTCCTTTCGGCGGGGTGACGCCGGAACAGTTAGAGACTCTCGCAGATCTCTCAGAAGAATACGCGGACGGCGTTACCCATGTAACGACCCGGCAGGATTTCCAGTTCCATTACGTGCATATCGACGATACGCCAGCCTTGATGCGCCGGCTCGCTGCGGTGGGTATCACGAGCTGCGAAGCGTGCGGCAACGTGGTACGCAACGTGACAGCGTGCCCGCTGGCAGGAATCTGCCGCGAGGAAAGGTTCGATACTACGCCGTATGCGAAAGCCTGCTCTAAATTTCTCATGGGCCATCCCGACACGCAGGACTTCGGGCGCAAGGTAAAAATCGCGTATTCGGGCTGCGAGCAAAATCCTTGCGGTCTGGTCACCATGCACGACATGGGTGCAGTCGCGAAGACCAGAGTTGTCGACGGTAGAATCCAGCGCGGTTTTGCGTTTTATGTCGGCGGCGGTTTGGGTTCCGTGCCGTACAGGGCGAAAGTTTTCGACGAGTTTCTACCCGAAGGGGAGTTGCTGCCGACGATGCAGGCAATCTCGCGCGTTTTCGCTCGACTGGGTGAGAAGCGCAACCGCGCGCGAGCACGCATGAAGTTTCTGATTGCCAATCTTGGCATCGATGCTTTTCGTAAACTGGTGATCGAGGAACGGCAAAAACTCCCGCCTGATCTACGTTGGACGGACTATCTGAAATCCGTCAATAACGCTTCAGAAGAGCCGTTGAAGCCCGGCGTTAACCTGAACGGCCAGCAGCGGCCCGAGGGTTTCGAAGCGTGGTATTCGACCAATGTTTACAAGCAAAGACAACCGGGATACGTCGCTGCGGCGGTTTCGCTGCCGCTTGGTGATGCCAGCGCAGCGCAACTACGCGCGCTGGCCGACATCGCGCGGATGTTCGTGAAGGACACACTGCGTACGACAGTCGAGCAAAATATTCTTTTCCGCTGGGTCAGTGAAGCGGATCTACCGGACTTCTATGAAGCCATCAAAACGATCGGCCTGGGCTCAGCCGACGCAGCGACCATCGTCGATGTCACCGCTTGCCCGGGCACGGACACCTGCAAACTGGGGATCGCCTCCTCGCGCGGCCTCGCGCGGGAGCTGCGCTATCGTTTGGGAGAAAAAAGCCTCGAGTTTGATGCCGCGGTCAAAAATCTCCGCATCAAAGTCAGCGGCTGCTTTAATTCCTGCGGCCAGCACCACATCGCCGATATCGGGTTTTATGGCATCAACCGCAATGTCAACGGGTTTCAGGTGCCGCATTTCCAAGTGATTCTGGGCGGCAAATTTCACGACAACGCCGGCGAATATGGTGTGCCTATTGCCGCCGTGCCGTCGAAGCGCATTCCCGAAGCCGTTATGTCGATTACGGAGTTTTACGTACGTCGGCGCCGGAGGAACGAACGATTTCAGGAGTTCGTTGGACGGGTCGGCAAAAAGGCCATCAAAGATTTGCTCGAGGATCTTACCAAGATTCCCGCCCACGAAGTGGATCCATCGTATTACAGCGACTGGGGCGATCCGCGTGAATTCACCCTCGCCGACATGGGGGTGGGCGAATGCGCCGGCGAAGTGGTCAGCCAGGCGGAGTTTACTCTCGCCGCAAGCGAGCGCGAGCTGTTCGAAGCGCAACTGCTGCTCGATACCGGCCGCTCGCAGGACGCGATGAAAGGCGCCTATGCCTCGATGCTGCGAGCGGCGCAAGGACTTGTAAAGGACCAAACCCCGAACATTTCCGAAAGTGAAGATGAGATTGTCGAAGAATTCACCAGACGTTTTTACGATACGCAACTCTTCTGGGACAAATATGCCGGGGGGAAGTTTGCGGAGTATCTGTTCAAGGCCAAAGAGTTGATGGCGCAAGACAAAGCGGCGGATGGCGACCGGGCCGTTCAATTGTTGCAGGAGGCGCAGCTTTTTATCGACGCCGCCCATGACTGCCACAACCGGGTGCGCGGCGGACTGCAAGGCGTCGTGAACAGCGCCAAGCACGTAACCGAACCCATAGAGCCTGAACAACGGAAAGACATGTTCGACAGGTCTTAGCATGAGCGGATTGGCGTCAAACGATCAGTTCACTCATTCCTTCGATGAACTCGGTGCAGGCTCAGGCGTAATACCGATGAGGCGGGCATGGAACTCCAAAAACTAAATGTGAAGTTATTTGTCG
>DATACQ010000962.1:0-3556 GCA_036258955.1 Binatia bacterium | reverse complement strand
CGCGCCCACCGATAATTTGCTTCATCCTTAGTGCCTTACTTTTCGCCGGTTGCGCAACTCTCTCGAATAGCGCGCCGCAGCGGCTCGTTCGAATCCAGGCACTCGCCGATCCGGCGATGAGAGAGCGCAATCCGCAATGGGATAGCGAGCTGCGCGGCCTTATAGAAGCGGCTTCGGATTACTACGAACGCGAGTTCGAGATCAGACTCGTCACGCGCAGCACTGCGGCTTGGCCGGCCGCGGAACGAATACGCTCGACCTCCGAGCTCTTGCTCAAAGCCAAACGAGACTTCCCGCTCGGGCGCAACTCAGTCGATCACGATCTCATTATTGCGTTTACCGGCGAGAGCGTCAGCCGCTACGCCGCCGCGGGCAGACCGCGGGTAGATAGAATCGGCAATTGCCATGAGGGCCTGAGCAATTATGCAGTAGTGCCAGTGCGCGAGATTTTTCGTTATCGCGGTCCGGCTGCAGATGTCAGCTATGATGCAGTCGCATTGATTCACGAGCTGGGCCACGTCTTCGGAGCGGAGCACGTTAACGATAGATCGTCGATTATGAACGAGCAGTTCGATTATCGCACAGAATTCGACATGAAGAACCGTAGTATCATTTTGCAGAATCGCAACTGCCCCTTCGCCAACGTAGGCATTAGCCAATAGGCAACAGGCAATAGGGAGAACCTCGAACGGGCAAGAAACCTGGATATCTATGTCCGTCATTGCCGCGGGAGACAATCTCCCCATTAACTATTGCCTATTGGCTAATAGCTTGTGGCTTCCCCCATGATGACCAATGTGCGCGTAGTGCTGGTTCGTCCCCATGGCTCGGGGAACATCGGCTCAATTGCGCGGGCCATGAAGAACTTCGGCGTTCGGGAGCTTGCTATCGTCGGCACCGCGCGCACACGGAGTTTTTGGGCGCGCGCCATGGCGGTGCACGGCCGCGATATTCTCAGTGCGGCAAAATGTTACGGCACGATTCGTGAAGCGATAGCCGGGTGCGGCTTGATCGTCGGCACTACGGCTCGTTCAGGCCTTTACCGCAATCACAGCCGAAGCCCGAGGGAAGTAGCGCCGGAAATCACCGCGGCAGCTCGGTCGGGTAAGGTGGCGCTGCTCTTTGGACCGGAGGACCACGGTCTGAGCAACAAGGACCTCGAGCCTTGCCAACTTCTCATAACAATCCCTACTCACTCCGATTACCAGTCGCTCAACGTTGCGCAAGCCGCCGTCCTGTGCTTGTACGAGATATTTCTTGCTTCGAGCATAGACTTACCTGAAGCAACGGTGCAGCGTGCGGAGGCGGAGCAGGTCGAGCGCCTGTTTGACATCATGCGCGATTCGCTACTAAAGATTGGCTTTCTGGATTCGCAGAATCCGGAGCATATGCTGCGGGCGTTCCGCCGTTTTCTCGGTCGAGCCGGGCTCGAAGACAAAGATGTACGAATCTTGACCGGCATGTTTCGTCAGATCGAGTGGTACGCTGAGAAAGGCTGGAGTGTCGTGGCGGAAAAGCAGAAGCGCGGCGTAAAAATTCGCTAAGCGAATCGTGATCGTGTTTCGTGGTTCGTATTCGAACTATTACGAGCACGAGCAACGAGCACGGTGAAGGAAATAACTATGAATGTCAATCATTTCGATCCGAAGAAAGCTGGTTTACTTTTTTTCGACATCCTCAACGGTTACGTGCCCGCGCCAGAGCCCGGTAAGCAACGCACGCTGAAACCCTGGATCCAAAACGCCGTAAGGCTCGGCAAAGCGGGGCGTGCCGCCGGGCTGCCGGTATTCTTCGCCAAGGGTAATCACCGGCCGGACGGCGCCACCAATGCGTTGATTCTCACGGACACCAACAATTCGCTGACGCCTTGGCCTAACGGCGAAGTGACAAAATCCAAGATGCACGTGATCGCCGGGGACCGGAGCTCCGACGTCCTCGCAGATCTGGAGCCGAAGCCCGAGGACTACTACATTGTCAAATACCGCTGGAGCGCCTTCTTTCAGACGTATCTCGATCTCGCGCTGCGCACCCGGGGTATCGATACGATCATCGTTTCCGGGGGCTCCACCGATGTCGGCGTCGCCTCAACCTTGTATTCAGGTCGCGACTTGGACTACAACATGATCGTTGTCAGCGATGCATGCGGCACATCCCACGACCAGCGCGCTCACGACATGATGATGGAACTGGTATTTCCGCGCATGTCCAGGGTGCGCACGACCGATCAAGTTATCGAGATGATCAACAAGGGAAGAGGGTAAATGCTGGCGTGCTCGTTGCTCGTGATCGTGCTCGATAAACGAATACGAGACACGAACACGAACACGTGAGGAAGCTACTTAGGGGAGAAGCATGGCAACCAACGGAAACGCACCAGTCGGCGTCAGTAAGAAAATCAAACAGATCGGCAGAATGGATTTACCCGGGGGAGGATCCATCGTTGTCGAAAACGGCTATGCCTACGTCGGTCACATGGACCCGCCGCACGGCACCTCCATCATCGATGTGCGCGATCCGAAAAGCCCAAAAGTGGTCGCCCACCTCGAAATTCCCGAAGGGCTTCATTCGCACAAAGTGCGCGTCAGCGGCGACATCATGTTGATCAACTACGAACGTTACAAGGCGAAACAGGAGCTTCAATCCGGGTTGAAGGTCTTCAATATTTCCGACAAAACCAAACCGCGTGAGATCGCGTTCTACAAAACTCCGGGGAAAGGAGTGCACCGTTTCACGTTTGACGGGCGCTATGCCTACATCTCACCGACCGTGGAGGGATACCAGGGAAACATCGCCATGATGCTGGATATGACAAACCCTGAGAAGCCCGAAGAAGTTTTCCGCTGGTGGATGCCGGGCCAATGGATTGCCGGCGGCGAAAAACCGACCTGGAGAGGCACCGACACTCGCTGTCATCATCCGATCCGGCGCGGCGACAGACTCTACATCAGCTACTGGCACGGCGGCTTCGCCATCGTCGACATTTCCGATTTGAGCAAACCAAAAACAGTCAGCATGCTTGATTGGAGCCCGCCCTACCCTTGTCCGACGCACACCACTTTGCCGATGTTGAACAAAATTATGGATCGCGACTGGCTGATCGTCACGGACGAAGAAGTGGGCGAGAAGCTCAACGAGACGCACAACGCGTTTCTTTGGGTTGTCGATATCACTAAAGAGGAACTGCCGCTTCCAGTCGCAACATTTATCGTGCCTTTCAACGGAAAATCGACTCACGAATTCCGCTTCGGGGCGCATCAACCCGCCGAACAAGTCTACGGAAACGTTCTCTATGTCACCTGGTTCGGCGGCGGTCTGCGCGCGGTGGATTTTTCGAACCCCTATATTCCGTCCGAAGTCGGCTACTACATTCCCAATCCAGGTAGAGGTCAAAAGGTCGTTATGAGCAACGACGTCTTTCACGATAGGGACGGTAAGCTCTATTTAATGGATCGCTACGACGGGTTGGAAATCCTGGAGCCTCAGCTCTAGGCGAAGGCAAGAGTGGTTCAAAACGTTCAAGTCGTTCCAATCGTTCAAATTGTCGGGATAGGATAAC
>DATACQ010000961.1:0-1874 GCA_036258955.1 Binatia bacterium | reverse complement strand
CGCACCAGCAAGTCAGCGTTGAAGATATAGTTTCCCATTGAGGCGAGAGCGTACTCGGGCTCCCCTGGAATGCATTTCGGATGGCTTGGCTTTTCTTGGAAGCCGACGATCCTCCACTCGCTATCTACTTCCATGATTCCGAATTGAGAGGCTTCGGCAACTTTCACCGGCAGTGCCGCGACGGTCACGTCTGCGTTATACTTCTGGTGGTCGTCGATCATCTGGCGGATATTCATGCGATAGATGTGATCCGCACCGAACACCGCGACCAATTTAGGATTGTGTCTCTCGATCAAAAACAAGTTTTGAAAACAGGCATCGGCGGTACCCTGATACCAGTCGGTGCCGAGGCGCATTTGCGCCGGCACGGGCGTGATGAAGTGGTCGCTCAAAAAATCTGTCGTGCGCCAGCCGCGATCAAGATGTTCGAGCAAGGACTGCGCTCTAAACTGGGTGAGAACGTAAAGTGACAAAATACCGGAGTTGACAAAGTTCGACAGCACAAAATCGATGATTCTATACCTGCCGCCGAAGGGAACGGCGGGCTTGGCGCGATGTTCTGTTAGCGGCGCAAGCCGTTCGCCCTTTCCGCCCGCCATGATAATGCCGAGAACGTACATCAAAGCTTCTTTCGTCTGTTAAATCCTTTAGCGTCTCAGAAACTCGAGGGATAATTCGATGTCTCCCCGGCTCTTGATGGCGCGAATTCGCCACAGGACGGAGCCGTTTGGCGTAAGCGCCGGCTTGGCCGAAATGAGGCATGAATCAGCGCCATCTTTTGAGGCACTAGGTTAGGATTTGCCGGTATAATTCCTTATACATCTCTGCTGAGCGCGCCCAGGAGAAATCTTTGTTCATAGCGCGGCGCCGCAGCGCCGTCCAACGATGCTTTTGCCGGTACGCTTGCAAGGCTCGGTCGACAGCTCCCAGTAATGCCGCCGGATCGTAAGGAATGAACACAAAGCCCGTGCCGCTTGTGCCCGCATCATCGTAGTCTTCGACTGTGTCTTTCAATCCGCCGATGGCGCGAACGATCGGGATCGTACCATACTTCAGGCTGAACATTTGATTCAAGCCGCAAGGCTCGTAACGGGACGGCATCAGAAACATATCGGCCCCGGCCTCAATTTGGTGCGCCAGGGGTTCGTCGTACCCGGTGCGCAGTCCGAATTTATTCGGATGGCGCGCAGCCGCGTCGGAAAAAAATTCTTCGTAACGTTGTTCCCCCGAACCCAAGAGCACCCACTGTAAGTCGCGCTCCATCAACGGCTCGAAAACTTGCTCCAGGAGATCAACACCCTTTTGAGAAGTGAGACGTGTGACCATGCCTATGAGGGGAAGCTTGGAAGATTCCGGCAGGCCAAACTCGCGCTGTAGAAACCTCTTGCAGCTCTGCTTGGGTGTCAAATGCTGGGCGCTGTAGTGCTTGGCTATATACGGATCGTGTTCCGGATTCCACTGATTGTAATCGACGCCGTTCAGAATACCGACGAGGTCTGCTCGGCGCTCATGCAGCACGCCCTCGAGGCCGAAGCCCTGTTCACTCCCCATGATCTCTTCCGCATAGCTCGGGCTTACCGTGGTAATCTTGTCGGCAAAGATCAGGCCGCCTTTGAGAAAATTGATGTTGCCGTAGAACTCCAGAAACCGGGGCGTGAAAAATCTCCAGTCCAGGTTTAACAAAGGCCAGTGCGAAGACCGGAAAATACCCTGAAAGCCGAGATTGTGAACGGTGAATACTGTTCTTACGTCCTGGAGCTCCGGATAGCGCTCCGGCTGGGTTCGCAAAAACACAATCGCCAGCGCGCTTTGCCAATCATGAGCGTGCAATACGTCTGGCGGGTCCTGACGCAAGATTTCCAGCGCGGCCCGGG
>DATACQ010000960.1:0-1958 GCA_036258955.1 Binatia bacterium | reverse complement strand
GGAACCCGGCGGTGAGATATTGCCCTAACAGATAATGGCCGAAAACGCTTGAGCTTGGCAAGTGTGAATCGGACACTGGCCCGATCGAGCGCCGCGCTATCAGCGGGCTTTCCGTTTGCGCCGTGCACCCGAAACCTGACGATCGGACGATTCGTCGCAGAAGTAACGACCGAACGATCGGCTTTGATGTCATGTTGCGGCACAACCTGGCCGCCTGCTGACAATCCGAGGGCAAAGCCTAGCATCCAATACAAAACAGAAGAAGCCGCCCACCTTCATCTCTACTCTCCTCCATCGCGCGAAACGGGAGTCACATGGTGCGAACTCCATGCAAGCTTAATTGCCGCACGGATTCGTTCGGAACGCCAACGGTAAGGGCGCGGGTTTCACTCCATGTGTATTGAGCCGGCGACATCAACGGTTGCGTCTTCCTCAAAAGAGAGATCGAAAGAAATCGCCTTCCCGTTCACGGAAAAAACGACTTCGCCGAGTCGGTGGGCCAGGAAGTTCATGGTTACGACGTTTGTATAATGCTCCGGGATATCGTGACCGGCGTCATGCGCGAGCGGCGTTAAAATTTCCACCGGCCGGCCGTCAAAAAATCCAAGTACATTGCGTTTAGCGCGCCAGTTCTTCACTCCGCTCTGGTGGCTGCTCTCCCCATCATCGCTAGCGAGGTGCTCCGCGGTATGATACAGAGCAATGAGCGCTCGATCACGCAGAGCTGCGGGGAGGCGCTCATCGGCTGGGAGCAGACTGTATTTTTCTCTCCATCGCTCTGCCGGAACCGCGAGGTGGGCATGGTCGGCGTCCAGAGGAAAAAGATACCTGGCTGCTCCGCTCTCGAGCATCTGCTTTAGGTGGCGTATCGTTTGACTCAGAAACTCGCAGGTTACGCTAAACTGCTTGCCCTGAGACGATGCGGTGAATTCCGGCTGACCGAAATAACAACCGTTGGGCTTTATTGGACTCTTAAGGCGCGGGCCGAAACGTTCCTGATAACGATAGGCCGCATCGATCTCCGTGCTCGAGAAGTGCCACCCTCTGTTTACCTCGGATGCTCGTCCCACGCTGTGCATACAAAGAATGATCAACGTCACACAAATCGCTTGTCGAACCACCATGTCACATCCTTTCCGCTCCTAGTTTCTCGAGAATTACCCGCGATACATCATTAGCGGGTAATGATTTCTTGCACCCTGCTCCCGTGATCCTGTAAATGCCCTTGGCATACTCGCGAGGTTATTAGTCCGTCTAACGAGTCAATCCCACAAACCTCCAGTAAGGCACGTCCCCGATGGAATTAGCAGGAATACGATTACACGGTTAGCGGAGCCAATTGAGGCCAATCAACGGCCAATAAAAGCGCACCATGAGAACCAACAAAATGCCTTCGATCAGCATGAGAGCCACACCGACCTTAAAAAAATCCTTGCTTTGAAAATAACCGTACGAGTACCCCATTACGTACACACCTGATTGATAAACAAACAGACCACCGCCGCCACCGAACGTCCAAAGCAGCGCCAATGCGCTTAGGTTAAAGCCGGCGTCCGCGCCTACGGCGAGCAACACAGGGAGAGACGCAATAAGCATGGATTGCCGATTTGCAAAAACAAAGTGGTAGAGAAAGCCGCCCACATACAGGCTGGCGGCATAGGAGAGCGGATCTTTCAACAGCGGCCGAATCCACTCGATGAGAGGATCCGTCAGCAACGGCAAAGTGTTGCTTGCGATGAGCACATTCCCCATGCTGACCGCACCAGCCGAAAACACAATCACGAGAAAGTTAGTTTGCTTGATTACCTTGCCATCGAGAACACCGATGTTTGGCAGGCACAAGAGAATGGCAATTCCCAAACCGATCACGGCAGGACTGATATGGTGGATGGAGTCACTGGCCCAGAGTGCCACAGCCAAGAGAAACCAGCGAAGAGCTTTTCTCTCCGGCGTTGTCC
>DATACQ010000959.1:0-6682 GCA_036258955.1 Binatia bacterium | reverse complement strand
CTGCATCTATTTTCACGATCCCGACGGGCATCAGCTGCAGCTGCTGATGCCGGGTGACTAAGTAGAGTTTCGGGTTTCGAGTTCCTCCCCGCGCCTACGAGACTGCACCGTCAAGGCGCGCGGAATGACGAGATCGGATTCCGGATTCCTTATACCAACCTTGCTTCCAGGACACTAGTTGCAAATTCACAAATTCTAGTTTGACCGGGTTGTCTGAGTTAAAAACTCGAAACCTGAACCCCAAACCAGAAGCCGCCCGTACCGGGCGGTCAATGGCGGTTGTGGCCGAAAGTCTTTTCATAGTCGCGCTGCAACTCTTGCGGAATAAAGTCGTCTTCGAGCTTGCGAATTTTTTCCGCCGGAAGTATCGGGTCCTGAGTGCGCGGGACCATACCGACGGGTGATGCCTGGGCTTTCTTGTTCCATTCCTCGAGCACCACCGGCCCGCGCTTCTTGAACTCGTGAAGTAACTCCCAAGTGGCTTGCAATCCGTTCGCAGTGGTGAGGCTCGGATACAGAACCGCGGCGGCTCCGAGCTTTTGAAATTCTGCAAACGTGGGCGAGGGGCGCGGACCGTAATAGGGAGCGATAACCGGTGCGGGGATGCGGCGGCAAGCCTGTTCAATTTCTTCGCGCTTCGTAAGAGTATTCACCCAAACCGCATCTACACCCGCTTCATTGACGTAACGTATCGATCGCTCAACCGCGTCCTGAAAGCTCCCGCCTTCGGATCCGATGGAATCGCAGCGCGCGCACACGACGAAATCGGCATCAAGCTCCCTTTTCGCCGCGACGGCCGCTTTGAATTTTCCGACCGCTTCTTCTACAGAAATCAATCGCCGCCCGGCGAGCGTCCCTGATTTTTTTGGCGCTTCTTGATCTTCGATGTGCAGACCGGCGGCGCCGGCGCGGATATAGGCCTGCACCGTGTAGTAAGCGTTCACGGCATTGCCGTAACCGGTGTCGGCGTCCGCGAAGATAGGAATGCTGGTGACGTTAGTGATCCGCTGCACGGCTTCAGCCATTTCGCTCAACCCGAGCAATCCGACGTCCGGGTAACCATAGACGTAAGCCGCCACCTGCGATCCGGACATGAAGAAAGCTTCGTATCCAAGCGCTTCCGACATGCGCGCATGCAGCGGACTAAACCCGCCCGACATGACAAGCAACTCCGGCCGTTTAAGCAGTTCCCGTAAACGGGTAGTCGAGCGTTTCTCCATACGCAGACCTGTCTACCACAGGCCCGTCGTTTTTAGAATGGCTACTGCTGTCTCCGTCCAACAAATATTGGTTGATCGGGCTGGCGTGCATGATATTTTCGAGTTGACTCCATTCTCGATAGAAAAGGAGGATGCTTATGATGACGCCTGTGCTGGGCATGGCATTTTCGGCAACGTTGATAGTCGGCTCTATGCTTTGGTTACCGGTGCCCGCCATTGCGGCGGATGCTGAAACCAAGGCTTTAAGGGAGGAAATAAAGAAAGACCGCGCGGAAGTCCGCAGCGAAAAAAGTGAGCTAAAGGCGGACCAAAAGGAACTGAAAGCTGATCAACGGGAGTTGAAACGCGATCAAAATGCTTTGGAGAAGGCGCGCAACCGCGGCGCGGGCAAGGAACAGATTCGCGACCTGAAAAACGAGATTAAGCAGGACCGAAAGGAAATCACTCAAGACCAAAAGGAAATCGGTCAAGAAAAAAGAGAGCTGCGGCAGGATCGCAAAGAACTCAAGGAAGACATCAGAGATCTACGCAAAGGCAATTAGCGTTCGCAACGCAAATCTCACTAAGCTCGCCATCCCGGATGCCAGCGCCGCGTTCCGTAGCGGACGCGGCGTTGGCATCCCTCGTGATAGGCTTATTCTCCGAGTATTTTCTTCATTCTGGCGACGACCTCCGGCGGCTGGCTGAGCGCCTCCTTAACAATCTTCTCTAGTTCTTCGCCGGAGCTCGGATCCAACTCGAATTTGCGTTTCTCCAGCTCCGCGAGGAATTCCTTGTCCTGCATCGTTTTATTGAAAGCATCACGCAGAATTTTGACCCGGTCCGGCGGCGTGCCGGGCGCGCCGATCATTGGCCGGCCCAAAGCGCCTGCGGCGAGCATAATACTGGCGAGACGCCGCGAGGCTTCGGGAGTCTTGTATCTGTCCATCAGTTCCCAGACTGTCGGAGTGTCGGGCAATTTGGCATCGCGCTTCTTGCCCGTTTGAATGATATTGCGGACAAAGCCTTTCTTGCGCCAGGTGTGATAAGGCTCGCGCGACATAAACGCTTCAATGGTGAACGCACGGCAGTAGATTTCTCCCCGCTCAACGGCGAGATCGATCTCGGGGCCGCCCGGATATCCCTGTACCAGATGGAACTTCGTGCCTATGACTTCTTCGAAGAGCTTTGGCAGAAAGTAAGCCGAGTCAGATGTGCCCTGGGCCCCGCAGCGCGGCGGCTCCTTCGCATTGCGTACGTCTTCAATGGTTTTGTACGGCGTATCGGCGCGCATATACATCTGCGACTCACCCTGCACCGGAGAGCCGATCCAGGCGAACTTGCCCCAGTCGTATTGCGCCTCTTTGCGACCGATGAGCTGGTCAAAATAAAGCGACGGCACGATCGACCCGATGATCGTCAAGCCATCCGGTTTGCTCTTGTTGTAGAGATAGTTTGCAGCGATCATATGGCCGGCGCCGGGCATGTTTTGCACGATCATGCTCGGGTTTCCTGGTATATGCTTGCCCATATGCGCTGCAATGATCCTGGCCCATTGGTCATACAACGCTCCAGCCGTCGTCCCGGCAATCACGGTAATGGTCTTGCCCTTGTAGAAATCACCTTGCGCCAGTGCGTCAGGGGCTCGACCGGCGCATATGGCGACCACCAAAGCGCCTGAGGTGAGAAGTTGAGTCAAATGTCTCTTATTCATTAAGCCTCCTTCATCGGAATGATCCGCACGAATGGACTGTAACGTAACATGGGGCAGTTGCCAGTCAAGCAGCTGCCCATTCGGCCACTCTCAACCATTTGGGAGCGTTTCAGACCACGGCGGAGCGCAGTGTTTGGATTGACAGCAATTCACAAGGTGTTTAGAAACAATTTTGCTTCCACTAACAGGCAATTCAGGGCATCAACGATGACGACGACGTTCTGAATGATCAACTGAATTAAAGACTGCCACTTGAGCAACAGCTGAACGCCATTGAAGGAGTCGCCTTATGGAAATCATCGACGCGGATGGACACATCAACGATCACGCGTGCGGCGAAGAGATCGCCAATTACATGCCCGGCGGCAATCAGATGGCCAAGCTGTTCCCCGAGTTTGACCATCTGCATTTTCGCTACTTAAAGCAAAATCGCCGGGCCACGGGGAATCCGACGGCGCAAGACTGGAACGAGTTTCTCGACAAGACCGAAATCAGCTGGACCGTGCTCTACCCTACCGCGGGGTTGGCGGTGGGGCGGATCATGGCTCCAGATTGGGCCGTGATCGCATGCAAAGCCTACAACACCTGGCTTTATGAGAAGTTCCTCAGTCGCAATCCGCGACTGAAGGGGATGGCATTACTGCCCTTTCAGGATATCGACTCTGCGGCGGCGGAATTGCGCCGGTGCAGAAACGAACTCGGCATGCTTGGCGGCATGCTGCCATCAAATGGCGAGGCGATCCAGGGTCACCTGGGCAATAAGAATTACTGGCCGCTCTATGATGAGGCGGAGAAACTGGGCTGCTGCTTGGCGGTTCATGTTGGCTGCCTGCATCACATGGGACTTGATTCATTCTCGACGTATTATCCCGCCCACGCGCTTGGCCACCCTTTCAGCTTGATGATTCAGGCCGCCGCCATGCTCGCTCACGGCGTCTTTGACCGGTTTCCGAAACTGCGCGTTGCGTTTTTAGAAGGCGGTGCCACGTGGGTGCCGTTCATGATGGATCGCCTGGATCGCTCTTATCATGCAGGTCACGTGCAGTTGAATGTCAACGGTGAACTGCTCGGCGGCCCCAAACAGGGCGAGAAGGCCAGCGAATATTTCAGGAGCCAAATGCGGGAGGGACGTATCTTCGTGGGCTTCGACTGCGACGATGATGGCCTGAGCACGGCGGTAGCCAAGGCCGGGCGTCGCTCGTTTCTCTTCGGGAGCGACTATCCGCACGAGGTATTCGACGCGGCGAAATGCCGCCACGAGATCGATGAATTGCTGGGACGCGACGATTTAACGCAAGACGACAAGCAAGCGGTGCTCGGAGAGAACGCGCTGAGGTTCTATCGTCCGGGACTTTGACTTATCGTTGTTTGATTCGACGGCGACATTATTCCTTGAACGCTTCTTCCCTCTTCTTACTCAACGAGGGCAGAAGTACCACCGTCATCGCCAGCACCGCCACAATTAGTAAAGTCGCGCTGATCGGCCGCTGAATGAACACCCATGGATTGCCGCGGGAGATTAGCATCGCGCGCCGCAGATACTCTTCCATCATCGGTCCCAGAATGAATGCCAGCAGCATCGGCGCCGGCTCGCAGCCGAGCTTTGCGAAAACGTAGCCGAGCACCCCGAACAAAGCCATCAGATAAATGTCAAATTCACGGTTATTGAGGCTGAACACGCCAATACCGCAGAAAACCAAAATCGCCGGGAACAACAGCTGGTAAGGAATCGTAATCATCCGCACCCACAGACCGATCAACGGCAGATTCAGCACGAGCAACATGAAGTTGCCGATCCACATGGAAGCGATGATGCCCCAGAATAACTGAGGCTGCTCGACAATTACTGAGGGGCCGGGTTGAATGCCCTGGATGATCATAGCCCCTACCATCAGCGCCATCACGGGATTTGACGGAATTCCCAAGGTCAGCATAGGGATGAACGAGGTCTGTGCGCCGGCGTTATTGGCGGATTCCGGCGCAGCAACCCCTTCAATAGCGCCCTTACCGAACTGCCCCCTGTTTTTAGAAATTTTCTTTTCGATGGAATAGGCGGCAAACGATCCGAGAATCGATCCGCTACCGGGAAGAATACCGACGGCTGAGCCGATAACCGTGCCACGCAGGATCGGCGCTATCATGCGTTTCCACTGTTCTTTGGTTGGCAGCAAGTTACTGATCTTCGCGATCACAACTGAGCGCTCGGTCTCGCTTTCTAGGTTGCGGATGATTTCGCCGAGCCCGAACATGCCCATGGCTACGGTTACAAAGCCGATGCCATCCGCCAGGTCAGGTATGTCAAACGTGTAGCGCTGCGCGCCCGAGGTAATATCCGTGCCGGCTAATCCGAGAAGCAAGCCGAGCACGACCATGCCGAGAGCGTGCAGCAACGACCCTTGCGCGAGCACGACCGATGCAACGAGACCCAACACCATGAGAGAAAAATAGTCCGCCGGCCCAAACTTGAGTGCGGCGTCGGCCAAAGGCGGAGCGAAAAGGGCGAGGAGAAAGGTTGCGACGGTACCGGCGAAAAATGAGCCCACCGCCGATGCGGTCAATGCCGGACCAGCGAGCCCCTGCTTTGCCATCTGATAGCCGTCGAGAGTCGTGACCACCGAAGCAGCTTCGCCGGGAAGGTTTACCAAGATCGAAGTCGTCGAGCCGCCATACTGAGAGCCGTAGTAGATCCCTGCCAGCATGATCAGCGCGGAAATCGGCTGCAGAACGAACGTCAGCGGCAGCAGCATGGCGATGGTCGCGGTGGGCCCGAGTCCGGGGAGTACGCCGATGGCGGTGCCGAGGAAAACGCCGATCAAACAGTAGAGCAAATTGGCGGGGGAAATTGCTGTGGAAAAGCCAAGAGCGAGGTTCGCAAAAAGATCCATGGATTATCCGCCAAACCAGGGACCCATAACCGGCAAAGGAACTCCCAAGCCTTTAAGAAATACGAACACACAGAAGAGCGTCAGCCCGGTCGCCATCACCAAAGTTGGCAGCAACCGAAATCGCTTGCTTGCAGCAGCGCTGCAAATAACCAGAATCGGCAGAGCAATGGCCAGCCCAGCGCCGCGCACGATCCAGCCGAAAAGCACAGTGGCGCCGACGATCATCAGCATCGATTTGATCGCGAAACCGCCCACCGGTGTTCCATGCACTAAGAACCCGCGTATGACCGAAATCGCTCCAATGGCGGCCAGTAACCAGCCAAGCAGTGTGGGGAAATAGGCGGGGCCCATCTTCAGAGCGGTACCCATGCCGTAGTCCCGGGCTATGAAGACCGCGCTCAGGCCGAAAAACAGGTAGATGAGGCCGCTCCAGAAGTCCTTGGGGCTGCGGATCGATGAGACCACAATCACCTCGGCAGAACGCAAAGGGCTCAACGTTCAGCGTGCCTTGTATAACAAACGCAGAGCAAAAAAAAGGCCGGAGGTTGCCCCGGCCTTTTTAGCTACCCGTTCGCGAGTGCTTGCCTCAGTCGGCGTAAACGCCGGCTTTCTTGATGATCGGACTCCACCGCTCGATTTCGGCCTTGAGGTGCGCGCGCAATGCCTCTGGTGTCGCGCGTTGTTCCGCGATCGGTTCGGTGCCGAGGTCGGCGAAACGTTTTTTGACAGTCGCATCCTTCAGGGCGTTCTGTAGCGCCTTGGTCAACGACTCGATGACCGGTTTGGGGGTGCCTTTTGGGGCGTAGAGACCATGCCAGACCGAAACCTCAAAACCTTTGAGTCCCGCCTCATCCACAGTGGGAACGTTGGGGAGGGAAGACAAT
>DATACQ010000958.1:0-1738 GCA_036258955.1 Binatia bacterium | reverse complement strand
TGAATTTGCCCGAATAGATGATGACGCCGACCTGAACCGGTCCCAAACCCTTGACCTGGTCGGGCGTGCGAAAGCGCACAGCAACTCCACGCTCGGCAAAGCGCGCTGCCCAGGGCTCGACTGCATAGGAGGCATCGATGGCTTTGGTCTCGAAAGCTGTCACCTGGCTTGGAGCATCCAAAAACGTCAGCTCAACATCGTTGATGGTAAGCCCCGCTTCTTCGGCCATCTTACCCACCAGGTAGTGTTGAATGTTACCCTTGGCCAATATCGCGATTTTTTTTCCCTTGAGGTCTTTGAAGCTTTTGACCTGTCCTGAGTCAACCAGGTCTTTGCGAACGGTCAGCAGGGAAAAACCGTAGCCTTCCCGCGCCTGGCCTTTATCGGCCACAATCCGAAACGGCGCTTGCTGGGCGACAGCGTTGAAAAGTCCGGCGCTTGCTGAGCCGACGGAAACCTCGAGTTCACCCGCAACCAGCGCAGGAACCTGTTTGGCCGCCGAAGCGAAATTCGTAATGTCCGTGACGATGCCCTGCTCCTTAAAGAATCCTTTTTCCACCGCGATATAGATGGCGGCGTTGGAGATTGCGGCAAGGTCGCCAAGCTTCACCGTCTCCGACTGCGCCCGGGTTGGCGACGGCAACAGAGCGAGAAGCGTCAGGGCACCAGCCAAATGCCAGATCAAATTACGGCTCATCGAGTTTCTGCTCGGCATATTCCCTCCAGACGAGTTGCTGACAAGATCGAACTTCAGCCGCATCTACCATGCTCATTTGAGATCTGTCAATGTGAGGTTGGTTGTTCGTGTTCGTTTTCCTAGGAGCACGATTCCTCAACTCGAAACTCAGAACCCGAAAGTTGAAATCTTTCAGGCGCGCTTCCACGGGCACATAACCCGCTCAAGCCACTGCAGAGCCCAACTGCTGAGGATCCCGAGAATGCCGAAGGCGATGGTGCAACCGAACACCTGTTTAACGAGAAGCAGCTGATACGATTCCCAGAGCAAAAATCCGAGGCCCGCCTTGGTCGCCTCGATCTCCGTTATGAAAACCAGAATCAAAGCCATGCCGGCACCGAGCCTTAGGCCGGTAAAGATATTGGGCAAGGCTCCCGGAATAACGACTTTCACAAAAATCTGGCGTTGGTTGGCGCCGAGATCTCGGGCCGCTTTGAGGAGCACAGGATCAATGGCTTTCACTCCGGTAACGGTATTGATCAACACCAGAAACACTACGCCGATCATGATCGTCATGATCTTCGACGTTTCACCCAAACCGAACCAAAGAATGAACAGCGGGAAGAGAGCGGATTTCGGGATGGGATAGATCGCGCCGACGAGCGGATCGACGGCATCTTCGACGGCGCGGAACCAACCGACCAGCAACCCCAGGGCAATTCCAAGGATGGAACCGTAAACAAAGCCCTGCAACACTCGATGGAGACTCACGGCAATAGCCCACGGGAGCCGCCCGTCCAGGGTCAAATCCACCATCGTGGCAAGAACTGCAGCCGGCGCCGGAACAAGCAGTTGATTCACTCCGCCGAGCCGGACCACACCTTCCCACATCAAGAGAAAAGCGAGCGGCGAAAGAATCCTTAGCGGCCGATAGCGTCTCCACAGAGCCTTCATAGATCCTCCGAGTGAGGCTTGGAACGACGGAGTAATGGAGTGCTGGAGTACTGCTCTGTTTTCCTCCGATTCATCTTCCATTCCGACAAACTCAATTGCAGGCTGTTC
>DATACQ010000957.1:0-4514 GCA_036258955.1 Binatia bacterium | reverse complement strand
AGACCAAGCCGAAAAAGTCGACAAGATATCGCGGCAGATCGGGAAAATCCTCGGTTTCGATTGATCGTGATCGCTGCCCGCGAAGAACACGACCCGAAGAGGTGCGAGAACGGACGACCGGAATCGCAGACTGGCCGGTCGTCCGTCTGCGCCCTGCTGTTTTCCCGCGCACACAGGAGTTGGCGTGAAAGCTGAGACCGGCTACGAATCGGCCTCTGTTGGTTGGGAGTCTTTGAGCCGTTTTAAGGCGCAAGGAACAACCGTATTTGCCGCGGCATTGGCTGCGTTTCTACTGGTACTGATCGGTTTGCCGGTTGCGATGGTTGTTCTGATGAGTCTTCGCACCGGCTTTCCGGGCGAAGCCGTTCCTTTTACCTTGCAAAATTTCGCCGACGTCTACTCGACTCCGAGAACATACGAAATCTTGTTCAATACTGTACTTTTTGCGGTATCCACGGTTGCTGTAACCCTTCTCATTGCCGTCCCACTGGTATGGATTCTGATGCGGACGGATATACCATTTAAAAAGACGATCTACGTTCTGCTCACTGTCGGAATTCTGATTCCGGTTTTTCTGCGAACCATCGCTTGGATCTTGCTGCTCAGCCCGCGCATCGGGTTACTTAATAAATGGCTGCAGCAACTGTTTGATCTAGCAACGCCGCCATTAAATCTGTACAGCCTTACCGGAATGGCCTTTGTGCAGGGAGTCTCTTTTGTGCCGGGCGCCTTTTTCATGTTGGCGGCGGCGTATCGCTCGATGGATCCATCTTTGGAAGAGGCGGCGTATACCTCCGGTGTCGGTAAGCTCAGGACATTCTTGAAGATCAATATACCGATTACGCTTCCTGCCATCGCCGGCGTTATGGTGTATTTATTTATGACCGCAATAGCGGTGTTCGAAGTTCCGGCGATTATCGGGCTGCCGGCGCGGATTCTGGTCCTGAGCTCGTTGATTTACACCTCGACGACGCCTTCCACAGGCTTACCGGATTATGGAGTTGCGGGCGCTTATGGCGCCATCATGCTCGCGCTCGGACTCGTGCTCGCCTTTCTCTATGTAAGGCTGGTAAAGCAGGGAAAGAAGTACACGGTTATCACGGGGCGCGGCTATCGCCCGCGCGAGATCGCTCTCGGGCCGTGGAAGTGGCTGGCGTTAGGTTTTGTTTTCTTCTATTTGGCCATCGAAGTTTTTATTCCGTTTGTGGTCTTGTTATGGGCCTCGCTTCTGCCCTATTTGCAACTTCCCTCAGCGGAAGCGCTCTCTTCTTTAACCCTTAAACATTATATAGAAATCCCCAATAGCGTAGGCGCGCGGCCGTTTGTCAATACGCTGATTTTGATGTTTGCCGTCCCCACGCTCACCATGGTTCTCAGCGTTTTGGTTTCCTGGATCGTAATCAGGACGCAAGTCTCTTTCCGCGGCTTGTTGGACACCCTGGCGTTTGTGCCTCATGCGGTGCCCGGCATTTTGATGGCGGTGGGACTGGCCTATCTCGGACTGGCGTATCGGGATTATTTTCCGCTCTACGGCACGGTGCTTATCATTGTCATCGCTCATACGATCAACTGGATCGCCTATGGCACCCGCACCACGAATAGCGTCATGATTCAAGTGCATCGCGAGCTGGAAGAGGCGGGCCGGGTTGCCGGTGCTTCGGCGCCCCGGGTTCTAGGTAAGATCGTTTTGCCGCTCATCGCCGCGGGGGTCCTCAACAGCTGGATCTGGATCGGCATGCTTTCGTATCGGGAGGTCACCATGTCTTTGACACTCCTGACGAGGAACAACATTGTCGTATCCACCGTGGTCTGGCAGTTTTGGGGAAGTGGGTGGGTGCCACAGGTGTCCGCTCTAGGCGTGGTCCTGATTTTGTTCGCAATGATAGTTGTGGCGGCCGTGCGCCTCGCATTGTCGCGCATAGGGGAGATTGGGGCCGCGTCGTGACTCTCGGGGTTACGAGTTTTAGGTTGAGGTCTGACGGATCGGTTTATGATCAGCATTAGAGGGCTACAGAAGTCATTTCGGGCCTATCAGGGCCGGGTTGATGCGTTAAGAAAAATCGATCTCGAAGTGCGCGAGGGGGAGTTTTGCGTCCTTCTCGGTCCCAGCGGTTGCGGCAAGACGACGACCTTGCGCTGCGTGGCGGGTTTGGAACGGCCGGACGCCGGCGAAATAGAAATCGGTGGGGCGCTTGTCAACGCTCCGGCGCGCGGAATCTTCCAGCCAGCGGAGAGGCGGAAACTTGGAATGGTGTTCCAGTCCTACGCCATTTGGCCGCACATGAACGTCTTTCAGAACGTCGCCTTCCCGCTAACCCAGGGACGAAAACATCACACGAAAGCTGAGGTTTCGGACAAAGTTCGCAACGCGCTCAAAAGAGTGCAACTCGACGGGCTTGAGGACCGCCCGGCCACTGACTTGAGCGGCGGTCAGCAGCAGCGCGTTGCGATGGCCCGCGCCATGGTGACCGAGCCTAAGATTCTCTTGATGGACGAGCCGCTAAGCAACTTGGACGCGCGCTTGCGCGAGCAAATGCGCGTCGAGCTCAAAAAAATCACTAAGTCGATTGGCGTAACCACACTGTACGTCACCCATGATCAGGCGGAGGCCCTTAGCCTGGGCGACAAAGTTTGCGTGATGAATCATGGCGAGATTCTCCAGACCGCGGATCCCGTCGAGGTCTATGCCCGGCCGGCAAATTTGTTTGTGGCTCAATTCGTCGGCGAAATGAATTTCATGAACGGGAGCCTCACCGGTCCCGGCCGGGTCGAGTGCGCGGTTGGCAACGTCGACGTCGCAGTGCCCAACGGCCTTATGGTTGGATCGAGCGTGACCTTGGCTATTCGTCCCGAACATGTTCTTCTTTCAGGAACTAATGCCAACTCCGGGTCGGTACGTGGTAAGGTTACCAGCAAGAATTATTTAGGTGATTCGGCGTTGCTCGAAATCGAAGTGAATGGCGCCACGGTCCTCGTAAAGCTAGCCGGCGATTGCGCGCTTGCAGTGGGCGAGGAAACCACGGTGGAGTTGCCCGCCCACCGCTGGCATGTCTTCCCAGAGAGACACTGATATCTCCGCTGGTATCATTTTTAGACCTCTCCATTTGAGATGCTTAGCAACCTACTTTCGGAAAGAAAGTTTTTCCCGCCAACCCGCCAAGAGCGCGAAGTAAAGAATTTTAGAATCTCCGAACTTGGCGTCTTTGCGTCTTGCGTGAGTCATGGTTTTTGATCCTCAGAGCACCATTCAAATATGTTTAGCTATGTATTAAGAAGCCTCCTGAGGAGCGTTAAGTTCTTCCTGTCTTCCTTCAACTCCTTACCCTTAGGCGTCTCGAGACACATCGGTATTCCCCAAAATCGTTTGTCGTTCATCAACATTTGGAACGCTTGTAAGCCGATGAAGCCTTTGCCGATGTGTTCGTGGCGATCAACGCGGGAATTAAATTCCTTTTTCGAATCGTTCAGGTGAAAAGCGGCGAGTAGCTCAATGCCGATCGTATCGTCGAATTCCGCGAACGTTCGCTCGTATCCCTCTTCCGTTCTGATGTCATAGCCGGCCGCGAAGGCATGCTCCGTATCGAAGCACACCCGCAGGCGCTCGCTTTCTTTGGTCGCGTCCATGATGTCTCTGATTTGCTGGAAGCGATAGCCCAGGTTTGAGCCTTGACCGGCAGTTATCTCCAAGGTGATCCTGGTTCTATAGCCGGGGCACGCCGCATGAACTTCGTTCAGCGACTTCGCAATGGTCTTGATTCCTGCGACTTCACCTGCGCCCGTATGGGAGCCTGGGTGAGCGACTAGATTTGTTACGGCCAGAGTTTCACAGCGTTCCAGCTCATCTATGAACGCAATCACGGAGCGCGTGCGCAAAACGGTATCCGGCGAGCCCAGGTTCAACAAATAGGAATCGTGAGCGATCACGTTTGTTATGCCAGTTTCTTTTCGATTGATTTCAAAAATTTGCACTTCTTCTTTCGTGTACGGCTTGGATGCCCACTGGCGCGACGACTTGGTGAAAATTTGGATTGCGTCGCAGTCGACTTTCTTACCCTCTAGCAGAGCATTGCCGACGCCCCCTGCAATGGACATGTGCGCGCCGAGTAACGGGCCTGACTTGGCCACTTTCTTCGCTTGTGATTTCACCGTGTGATTTTCTACTAGACCGCAGTCAAGGCAATAGGCAACAGCCAATAGGCACTAGTGAAGGGAAGACAATCCGAATTCTTGGTATTGGCTATTGCCTGCTGCCTATTGCCTATGAAAAGTGGCGTTTTTCTACTAAAGGCAGCGATATGCTACCGGCGCTCAACAACCTGTCATGGAATTCACCGAGGTTGAACTTAGCGGATAGCCGCGTCTGTTCCTGCTGCCTGAGACGGTTGATAATCGACCAACCGAGCGCGTATCCCATAGGCACTGCGGGTGACTGGCTATACCAATTGAGGTCGGCGCAGGCTTGTGCCCGCGGGAACTGCAGCTCGCGGACCATGAGGTCGGCGGCTTCGTCATAC
>DATACQ010000956.1:0-10091 GCA_036258955.1 Binatia bacterium | reverse complement strand
AGGGGCACGGCATGCCGTGCCCCTACTAAATCACTCCCTTGGATCGGAGTGCAGCCAATTGGCCGGCGCTATATCCCAGGCCAGTTAGAATCTCGTCCGTATGCTCGCCTAAAGCGGGTGGCGGGCTCTCGATTGCCGGTGGAGTGCGGCTCATGTTCACAGCGTTGCCGACTAATTTCATCTTGCCCATTTTAGGATGCTCTACATCGATGGGAAAGCCGTAGGTTTTTACCTGCGGGTCCGCGAAGACTTCGTCGAGCGTCTGGATCGGCGCAGCCGGCACGTCTTTCTCGATCAAGCGCCGCACCCAATCCTCACGACGACCGTTTCTGAAAATTGGCGTTAACTGCTCAGCTAGCAGATCATAATTTTGAACCCGCGCCATGCGAGTGTTAAAACGGCTATCCTGCGCCCACTCGCTCCTTCCAACGACTTCGTAAAGCGCGAACCAAAACTTATCCGGAGATGACATGTGCAGCACGAACGGCAAACCGTCTCGGTCTTCAAATGCAAAGACGCCCGCGGTAGCCGTGCGGTGCTTGCGGCGCGGTACTTGGCCGGTTTCAAAATAGCGCGCAGCATTTTCGCCGACGAATGAAACCGAAGCCCGGAGCAATGATGTTTCGACGTGTTGACCTTTCCCGGTGATCATGCGATTCAACAGCGCCGCCAATATTCCGTAACACGCGTACATGCCAGTAAGGTGATCCGAAAACGATATGCCCATACCCTGGGGCTTGCCCTCATCGGTGACCAGGCTGAGAATGCCGCTGCGCGCTTGTCCGATGGTGTCGTAACCGGGCATGTCGCGGTATGGGCCGCTCGGTCCGAAGCCGGAAATCGAGCAATAAACAATCTTGGGATTGATGCCGCTGACGACGTCGTATCCCAACCCATAGCGCTCGATGACGCCCGGGCGGAAGTTTTGAATGAATGCATCGGCTTTCTGCGCCAGGTTGAGCGCCACATCCCTCCCCTCTTCGGTGCGCAGATCGAGAGTCACGCTCTTCTTGTTGCGGTTGAGACTGCAGAACGTCGCTGCATAGTTGCGCTCGCCCCAGCCGCGAAATGGGTCGCCGCGCTTGGGCTCTTCCAGCTTGATGACCTCCGCCCCCATATCCGCGAGCAACTGCGCCGCGAATGGGCCGGTAACGTAACTCGCCGTTTCAATGACTCTGATTCCCGAGAGGGCGCCATTCATGAAGCTAAATCCACCGCGACCACTGAGGGTCGCATGGTTTTTCTCTTCCTAGCCGTTGCGCGCTTGGAAAGTCAAGGCTTGGCTGGGCGGAGCAGCATCGATTGCGGCGAGACTAACTTGGTAGGGCAGCCAAAACGTAAATTTGGAGCCTTTCCCGGGCGCGCTTTCGGCGCAAATGTCGCCTTGCATGAGTTCGAGGTATTTCTTTACGATGCTTAGCCCGAGCCCGACACCATCATTTTTGCTTTTGCCGGCGGTTTTGATTTGCTCGAACGTCTCGAAGATCCGATCCAGATTGGTGGGATCAATACCGATTCCTGTATCCGCCACTGAAAACTCGACTCTTCGTCGCTCCGGATGATTGCGCACTGAAATGTCGATACGGCCGGCGGGAGTAAATTTAAAGGCATTGCCAATCAGGTTGTGAAAAATCTCCTCCAGCTTGACGGCATCAGTGAAAAGCGATGGCAGGTGTGCATCGACATGCCAGCCGACCTGAAGTCGCTCGTCTCGGTTCAACTGCGCGATCTGGTCGCGCACATGCTGTAAAACTTCCGAAATGGCTACCTCTGATGCGTCCAGCGACAAACGCCTAGCCTCCAGCCGCGATAGTTTCAGCAGGTCGTTGATCATCTTCAGCAGCACCCGTCCGTTGCGCGCGATTTTACGCATGGCGCTCTTTTGCTCTTCATTGATTTCCCCAAAGATACCGTCGTGAGTCAGATCGGCGTTGCCGATCATTATATTGAGAGGCGTGCGCAGCTCATGCGACATCGCGGCGATGAACTCTGACTTCGCTTGAGTGGCCGCGCTCAGCTCCTCGTTCATCTCCTTCAATTCCAACGATTGCTTTTTGGTTTCCGCGAAAAGCTTGGCGTTTTCTATCGCAACCCCGATCTCTTGGGCCACCGAGCCCATGAGCGCCAGATCGTCAGACGTATAGCGCCGGCTGTGCCAGTTTACGGCGTACAGAACACCGATGACTCTGTTCCTGCTTTTTATCGGTACGGTGATACTGCCGCGGTAACCGGAACGTTGAACCCGATTCGATACTACGGCGCGATAGCGCTCGCGCTCCGTTTCCTCTTCGAGCGCGCGGCATCGCTCGCGTGAAAGGAGTACCCTGCCGATGCCGCCTCTGCGGCTTTGCGCCGCTAGCATGTCAGCCGTTTTGCTGCTGAGGCCTTTGTGGGCTGCAAGCCGCAGTTGTCGCTCCTCAGGTTGCATCATATATGCCCACGCGGCATCGAATTTTAGGTTTTCCACAACCTTGTCGAGAGCCTCACGAAGGACCGTATCCAGATCGAGCGAGCGGCTTACCGCGGCCGCCACTTCGTTCAGGACCAATAAATGCGCCGATTGGGAACGCGCCTGCTGGTACAGGGCTGAGTTTTCCACGGCAATGCCGATTTGTTCCGCCATGGAACCCAGCAGCCGGGTTTCTCCTTCGTTTAGCGATCGGCTCAACTTGGCGCTGAAGACCAGAGCGCCATAACAAGAATACTTGGTGATGATCGGAAAGACAGCGAGAAAACCCATTCCCGCCTTCGCTGCGGTGCGGCTCTCGCTCATCTGGCAATAGGCGGCATTATTGGGGAGGTCTTCGAAAATCTTTGGCTGCCCCGTCTCGACCACTTTTCCGACAATACTCTGGCCGCGGCTGAAGCTGGCGATATTGATCCACGGCTCTGGATTCACTTCAAAGCACCCGCGCAGCGAATAACAATGGGTTTCCGAGTCGTACAGATAAACCCTGGTCGTGTCAAAGGCAAATAGCGCGGTGATCTTCTGGATAACCGCATCCAATACAGCCTCGACGTCGAGCGTCTGGCTTACCATCGCGGTGACTTCGTATAGGGCGGCAATTTCCTGCGTGCGTTGGGCGACGCGCTGCTCGAGGGTCTGGGTGGCTTGCTCCAACTCGGCAGTCATACAATTGAACTCTGCGGCGAGTTCTTCGATCTCATCACCGGTTTTCACCCGGGCGCGGTGGGTAAGATCACCCGTTCTGATAATCTGGACACTATCGCGTAGTTCCTGCAGCGGCCGGGTAATTCTGCGGCTCAGCCCGGCGAGAATAGCGGCTCCCACGAGTAATCCCGCTGTCAGCAGCGCCGTCGCGTACATAGAAAGATCCTGTGATTTCTCAATAAGCTCATCGATGGGTTCTTCAAGGATGATGCCCCAGCGCAGGTTGGGAATGCGCGCATAGGTGCTCAAGACGGTTTTGCCGCCGATTCCAATAGCTTCCGCTGCGGGATTGGCGTCATAGCTCTGGCCCGCGAGAAACTCGCGCACTTTGGGCAGAGCGCGTACGTCGCGATTGGTCAATCCGAAAGCAGGATCGGAATGTAGGACAAGCAGCCCCGCATCATCGATTAGATAGGCATTGCGACCGGAACCAAAGTCCGTGTCGCTGATCACTTGCCTGAGAAAATCCACCCGCGCGCACGCCGTCAGCGTGCCTAGAGACGTCCCCGCAGAGTCCCTGAGGGGCACCGCGAACAGCAGCCGCCACACATCCGAGCCGGAAGGCCCGGCAATGGCCTTGACGGAAGAGCTTCCGGCCGTGGCCGCGAGAAATGCAGGCAGGCTCGGTGGCGATTTTGGCCGCGTCCCCTCGGCGACCAACCGGAGAATGACCGTTCCCTTGAGATCCAGGATCGCTACCTCGTCGATAGGCGCATCGCCCTGCAAAAGCGAATGCCCAAGCCTGCGCTGCTCCTCCCCGCCGAGCGGAAATAGCATCATCGCGGCGCCCGCGTGTTCAAGCAGTTTAGTCTGGTGGAGCAGATAATTCTGAAGCTGCCGAGCGGTAAATGCTGCCACGCCAGCCTGGCGGCGCGCCGTAGATTCGCGCATGCCACGCCGGGTATACGAGAAACCCGCGAATGTATTGATGAGAAGCGTTAAAGAGAGAAGCCCCAACCCCCACGCCATAAGCCGTCGTTGAATGCGGCCGCGGCGGCAGTTTTGACGCTGCAGTTTTCTCATTACGATCAATAATCGGTGACGGAGCTTGAACGGAGAGTACCTGATTGACCCGAGCTAAAGCGCGGATCGTTTGATGCGCGACGCGAGGAGTCGCCCCATTGATTCACTCAAGCTTGCTGGGGACGACTTTCCGCTCTCAGGTGGACCATTGCCAAGATTTCGGCTTTGCTAAACCTCCAGCCACCACCGAACTTTCTTCCGGGCAACGACCCTTGCTTGACGAGCTTGTAGACGGTGCGGGGATGGATTTGCAAAAGTTCGGCTACCTGGTTGGCCGTTAGAATTTCTTCTGTCTGCATACTTGCCTCCACAATGTACTTCGGAAGTTAACCCATTGCGCTTAAGTCGGGAGCGCTGCCACCCGTTACCGCACGAGGCCATGGGAGAAAAATTTGCGATTACAACAGCCTTAAAGGGAAAAATCCGACTTGAAAGTTACAGAAACTGCCGAATCGCTAGAGGAGACTCCTTAGGCGCGATGATTCGTAAGATCGCGTCTGGCGACCAACGCCTCTTTGCTCAGCCGAGGAGATATTCTTACACCTGGAGTGCGGCGTCTGATTTAAGTTTTACCCCGAAGACTCGCGACGAAACTCATCCGGTGCATTCAAGCGCCCAGGTACGCTTCAACAACTTTGGAGTTGTGCATCAGATCCGGGCTTTCGCCGGAGAGCACGATGACGCCATTCTCCATCACATAGGCGCGTTGCGCTATGCGGAGGGCCTGGCGCGCGTTCTGTTCCACTAAAAAGATCGTCAAGCCGGATTGGTTCAGCTGCCGAAGAGTCTTGAAGATTTCACCTACGAGCAGCGGTGCCAGGCCCATAGAAGGCTCGTCCAACAGCAGCAGGCGCGGCTTGGCCATCAGCGCGCGTGCAATCGCTAACATTTGCTGCTCACCCCCGGAAAGGTTCCCGGCCCGGTCCTCGAGCTTTTCACCGAGACGCGGAAATAACGTCACCATTCGCCTCAGATCCGCGGCGACCTCGCCCGATCGCTTGCGGCGGTAAGACCCCAGCAAGAGATTTTCTCTGACGGTGAGAGTCGTGAGAATCTGCCGACCCTCGGGAACCTGTATTAAGCCGCGCGCAACGATTTGGTGCGGCGCCGCTCCCGTTAGTTCCTCCCCAGCAAAATCGATGGACCCGGCGCTGGTTCTGAGCAACCCTGAGAGCGCCAGCAAAGTCGTCGATTTCCCGGCGCCGTTCGCGCCCAAAAGAGCCGTAATTTGCCCGCGGCACAGCTCGAAATCGATCCCCTTTACTGCCTCGATTGCTCCATAATGAACCCTTAGGCCCCTGACGTTCAGCAACGTCTCCATTAGACTGGCCCGGCGTCCTCGCGACCGAGATACGCTTCAATCACCTCAGGATTGTTGCGAATTACGGCGGGTGCACCCTGGGCGATCACCCGACCGAAATTGAGCACCGCGATCTCGCGGCAGAGCTCCATGATAAAGCGCATATCATGCTCAATGATGAACACACCGATCCCGCGCGCATCCAGCTTGCGAACTTCTTTCATTAACTCCTCCTTTTCCGCCGTGTTCATGCCCGCCGCCGGTTCGTCAAGCAGCAAGAGCTTGGGTTCTGTGGCCAGAGCCCGGGCAATCTCCAGCCGGCGCTGTTCGCCATACGAGAGATTGCCGGCAGCCGAAATCGCCTTATGCTCCAGCCCGACTCTGGAGAGCAGCTCCTGTGCCTTATCGAGTTCATTTTGTACCCCTGCGCGATAGGTCGCCGTTCTCAGCAACAGCGCGATGGTTCCGTAACGGCGCTTTCCGCCCATTGCTAGCAACACGTTTTCCATCAGAGACATTTCTTTGAATAACCGAATGTTCTGAAACGTGCGCGCCACACCGAGCCGAGTGATCTCGTAAGGCGCCATGCGGTTTAAGCGGCGGCCGTTAAGATCAATGAAGCCGGCGCTGGGCCTCAATAGACCCGTAATGAGATTAAAGAGGGTGGTTTTTCCCGCGCCGTTGGGCCCGATCAAACCGAAAATTCCGTGCTGCGGCACTTCGAGACTCACGTCGTCCAAAACCTTTAGACCGCCGAAACTCTTTGTAATCGAGGAAAGCGTCAGCATCGGTTCAGCCCGCGGTAAAGCGCGGCGAGCGCCGTGAGACAAACCGGGTGAGATCCCAAATACCCTTTGGCGAGTAGAGTATAATCACAATGAGAATCACACCATTGATAAACGGACGATAATGCCCAAGGCCGCGCAACAGCTCGGGTAGCAACGTAATGAGCACGCCTGCGATCAACGCTCCCCAAGGGCTGCCCGTGCCGCCTAGCACTCCCATCGCGAGAATCTCTACGCCGCGGTCAAAGCCATACTCATTGGGGCTGATGAAATACGTGAAGTGAGCGTTGAGGGCGCCCGCCAAACCAGCCAGCGCGGCTCCCCAAACAAAGGCAAGTAACTTATGAGCACGCACGTTCAAGCCCATCAGCTCGGTAGCAGTTTCGTCCTGACTGATGGCGAAGCTGACACGGCCGATGCGCGAGCGCGCGCAGCGCAGGGCGATGTAAAGGGTGCCAGTTAACGCGATAAGCACATGCGTCCAATCGGTGAGTAGCGGAATGCCATTGAGGCCCAGGGCACCGCCTGTGACGTTTTCCGCGTTCAGCAAAATAATGCGGACTACTTCGCCGAACGCCAACGTTGCCATCGCGAGGTAGACTCCCGAGAGGCGGAGCGTGGGCGGTCCGATCACGGAAGCGCATGCGGCCGCAGCAAGCGCGCCCGTCAGCAGTGCGGCTGCAAACGGGACCGCCGTGTTCATCGTGAGCAGGGCTGCGGTGTAAGCGCCAATACCCATAAACGCCGCGTTCGCCACCGTGAGCATTCCGCACGCTAATGTCAGGTAAATCGACAACGCGAGTAGCGCGTTGGTTCCCAAAGAAAGCGCTAATGTGCTGTAGGTTGCCCAGAAGGTTTCAAACGATTCCATCGGCCTGGTTCAAACTTGTAGGGCACGGCATGCCGTGCCCTACACAGTTTTCAAAACCCTGCGTAAGGCGCTCAAGCGCAACAAAGAGGAACAGGATTTCCACCACCAACGTTAAGAAGGGCGCGTAATCAATTTTGAAATTCGAATCTCCACGTTAGTGTCCTTCGCGTGCTTTGTACTGAGGCGACCTTTCCGGGATGTGCGTGTTTAACAGATGGCTGAAATGTTTCGGTTGGCGCAGACCGCTGCAGGTCCGTTGGAGAAAACTGCTTGGCAGGAACCAGCTGCTCCTCCCGCTTAAGCTCGCCGCCCGGTGGCTTCGCCGAACAGGCCTTGCGGCCGCAAGAGCAGGATGGCAAACAATAGCCCGAAAGCGACTGCGTCGCGCATCGTCGAGCCTATATAGGCCACTGAAAACACTTCAGCGAAGCCGAGGAAAAAACCACCCAGCAATGCACCGCGAATGTCACCCATGCCGCCGAGAATTACAACGGCGATACCCTTATGCAGCATGGGTTGGCCCATAAAAGGAAAAACCGCATTAGTATAAAGCGCGATGAGGACACCCGCCATACCCCCGAGCATAGAGGCGAGCACCGAAGTAAAGCGGAAGAACCGCTCGACATCGATTCCCAGCAGTGCCGCCGCCTTGCTCGACTCGGCGACGGCCCGCAGTGCACAACCGACGCGCGTGCGCTTGAGGGCCCAAAACAAAACGGCCATCAGCAGGAAAGCCAACACGATAATCTGCACTTCAAGCCACGTCATACGGACCGAGCCGACGGTGAGAGCATCAACCGGCAGCAGCCCGGGGGGAAAACGCAAGTTTTCCGCGCCAAAAAAACCTTCGATGGCGCTCGTACAGCAAATCGCCAGGCCGATCGTGGCAATCATCGGCGCAAGGTGCGGCGCTTGACGCGCGCGCAGCGGCGCAAAAATGAACCGGTCGATAAACCAGCCGGCACTGCCGGTCACAAACATTGCAAGGAGAACGGCGCTCACGAGTCGAAGCTCCAGCGCAGTCACGGCTTGCAACGAGGCGTAAGCGCCGAGCGTAAACATTGCGCCGTGCGCCAGATTTACGACTCCCAGGACGCCGAACACCAAAGTAAACCCGAGCGCGAACAGCGCGTAGACGCCGCCTAGCGAAACCGCGTTAACGAGCTGCTGTTCGAACATTCCGCTATTTTTGAATGACGTACTGGTTGCCTTTGGTCATCATGACAATCGCCGTTTGCACGGCGTCGTAACCGGCGGGCTTGCCAGCGCGATCAGTCACCTGGCGAAATTTGAGTGGACCCGTAGCCCCGGTCCATTGAATTTCCGGCAGTGCGTCGCGTAATGCTTTGCGGTCGGCCTCCAGTTTACCGGAGATCTTAGCCTTCTTGATCGCCTGGGCGGCGATGTACAAACCGTCGTAGGCTTGCGCTGCAAACTGATCGGGCATAGCTCCGTAAGCCTTTTGATAAGCCGAGATGAAGCGCTTGTTTTCAGGCGCCGGGTTCTCCACTGACCAGGGACTCCCGACCCAGAGATTGTCGGAGTTGTCTTTCGCCAGCTCGAATACCCGGGGCGAGTTCATGCCGTTGCCGCCGATAAACGGTACGGTAAGACCCAGTTGGCGGGCCTGCACCATGATCGGCGCACCCTCGGCCACGAGCGCGGAGAGCACCACGGCGTCCGGACCGCTTGCCTTGATTTTCGTAAGCTGCGGTTTGAAATCCACGTCACCTTTGGCGAAAGTTTCAGTGGTTGTGACGGGCATTTTAAGCGCTCTCAGCGCTTTGACAAAATTATCGTAGCCGCTTTTGGTAAAAATATCGTCGTTCCCGTAAAGCACTGCGACTTTTTTTAACCCGGTCTTCTGCGCGGCAACCTTGAGAGTGACCGGCAGGATATCGGCCTCGGTGACTGAATTGCGGAAAACATAATTACCGATGGACGTAATGCCGTCCGCGGTATTGGAAGTGCCGAACACGACAACTCGTGCGGATTGAGCGACCGGGTCCGACGCTTGAGCGGAGTTGGACAAAGTAGGCCCAAACAGCATCAAGACTTTATCCTGAAAGATCAGTTTCTTGAAAACGTTGATGGCTTCTTCTTTTTTGCCCTGCTCGTCTTCGATCAGTAGCTCCAATTTCTTGCCGTTGATCCCGCCGGAGGCATTGATCTCCCCCGCAGCAAGCTCGAGGCCCTTGCGGATCGGGACACCGTATTGGGCTGCATTGCCGGTGAGCGCTTCCGCTACGCCGATGCGAATCTGCGCCGCGGCAAAGGTGGCAAAGGAGATAAGCCCTGCAATCGTGCCGAATATCAGTGTTCCCGTTTTCATCTGCTGCTTGAAATTACTGCACCGTACTCTTGCTCCCGGACCGGTGCCCACATAGAAGATGGGCGTGAGCACGACGAATCACGAGTACGAGCCCGCTACTACTTTCGCGCCTCTACGTGCCAGAGATACAGAGTATGATCCCAGTTGTGGCTGTCCTTGATATTTTCAATCTTAAGCGGCTTCCAGTCGCCCATGTCAAAGTCATGGGAAACGACTCGCGAGCCCGGCTTCATCTGTTTCCAGATGGTGGGGCGAATCATCAGGTTGACTTCAGGCAGCAAATACATCGTCAACACCGATGCCGGTGAAAGGTCCACCGTACGTATATCTTGCTGGCGAATCTCCACCAGGTTGCCCACACCAGCCTTTGCGATATTTTCTTGCGATTCTTTGATGCGCACGGGGTCGATCTCGAAACCAACCGCGCGCACGCCATATTTCTGCGCCGCGGTTATCACGATTCTACCGTCGCCGGAGCCGAGGTCATATACCACATCGCCCTTCTTCACTTGGGCAAGTTCGAGCATGCGATCGACAACCTCCTGCGGGGTAGGCACATAGGGCACGATTTTACCCCCTTGTGCTTGCACCGGCATTAATTGCGACAC
>DATACQ010000955.1:0-5646 GCA_036258955.1 Binatia bacterium | reverse complement strand
GCGAGACGAGTTCGAACGAGCGACTCGCTATGGTCATCCACTGTCATTGCTGATGCTCGATATCGATAACTTCAAGATCATCAACGACACCTACGGTCACAATGGTGGCGATGCCGCGCTGGTAAAAATATCCGAAATCCTGCGCTCAACCACTCGACAGAGCGATTTTCCGTCACGCTTCGGCGGCGAGGAATTTGTTCTGATATTGCCCGATACCGATCATCAAAGGGCGCTGCAAGCAGCCGAGAAGATCATGGGTGAGATTCGCTCATCGGTATTTTCGGTGACTAATGGCCATTTTTCCCTCACCGTCAGCATCGGTGTCAGCTCCACAACAATTCATGGCTACGCGAACTCTGACCAGATGATTGAGGACGCGGACCACGCCCTTTACGCGGCCAAACGCAACGGCAAGGATCGGGCTCAACTCTTCGACCCGGGGAAGCCCCACGGCGCCGGCCCTCTGATCGCACACTGATACGAACCGCTGCACTCAGCGCTTCCGATAGCTCCTTGTCGATGCGGAGGGCCTCCTTAGCGCAAGACGAAACAGCAATAACTCCGCGCGTAAACTAAAATAAATCGAGACGACGCCGATAAGCCCATTATCCGGCAAACAGGTTCGTTATCATATGCAACGGGAGCATTTTCAAACCGGGCGATCGGTGATGCTTGAAACAACAAACGCTCCCGAGAGAACCGTGACGCAAGTTTTTTGCGTCCGCGTTTCGCTCGAAACCGACTATTCAGAAGTTGTCCAAGGTCCGAAAGTGCGGAAATGACCATGTCCCCTACCCTGGGCGAAATCGCCCAAAACGCGCAATTCGAGACTCAAATACGGCAAGCGTTAGTGACAGCCCAGCGTAAGGGACGTCAGGTCGGTTTGCTCATCATCGATTTCGCCGGCCGAGTCGCAAACGATCAAGTTCATGGCTCCGATGACCTGAGCGAAAAGGCCTTTGCGCTAATCGGCAACACCTTGCGCGACTCTGATACGCTATGTCGCATCACAGGCAGTGGAACCGCCGTCTTGCTTTCATCGCTTGGGAACCCCGACGATGCTATCCTGGTAGCGAAGAAAATACTTGACAAGCTCGACGAATCGTTTCACAGGGACAACCAGGTGTTACGACCGCAAATCGGCGTAGCCCTCTATCCAAATCACGGTCATAGCGCGTCTTCGCTCTTGAAATGTGCGGACGTTGCGCTGAGCACCGCCCGTAAAAACAACGAGCGGTGGCTGCTTTATTCTCCCCAGTTTAGCGGTTCGCCTCGCCCTCCGCTGCACCTGCGGGAACTGCGACAAGCCATTGTTCAGGATCAACTCTTTGTCCTCTATCAGCCTAAAATAGACTTGCGAACTGATAGAATTACCGGGGTTGAGGCACTCACGCGTTGGCGGCATCCGGTATACGGTCTAATTATGCCGGACGAATTCATCCCCTTGGCCGAGCGGACGGGTCTTATCGGCCCGCTAACCCTCTGGGTGGTCAATCGATCGCTTAGCCAGTGCCGGCATTGGCGGAGCGAAGGAATCAACCTCGGCATGGCCGTAAACCTGTCGATGTGGAATCTGGAAAGTCCTGAGCTGCCAGAGCAAATCGCCAGCCTGCTCAACACCACCGGAGTTCCTTGCACGCAACTCGAGTTTGAAATCACGGAAAGTGCGATCATGGATGATCCACAACGAGCCATGCGCACTCTCAAAGCTATACGAGAATTAGGTGTTCACTTTGCCATTGACGATTTCGGCACAGGCTATTCATCTATGGCGCACCTGAAGAAGATGCCGGTAAGCAGCATCAAAATCGATAAGTCCTTCACCCAGAATATGGAAAGCGATAGCGATAGCGCAGTAATAGTTCGCGCCATCATCGATTTGGGCCATAACTTGGGGCTGAAGGTCGTCGCCGAAGGAGTCGAGACTGTAGCAGCCAAAAAAATGCTGCTCGAGTTCGGCTGTGACGAGGCGCAAGGTTACTATTTCAGCCGCCCGGTAACGGCCGCGGACATCAGCCGGCTCATACGTGAAGCGCCATCGGCGTCGATAGAGCCCGAAAACGCAAACATTCGCCCCGCCTGGGCAGCCGAGAACAGTAGCGATCTTCCGCCTGCGCTTAAGCCGGTGTTATAACCACCCGAGGTTTCGCCGCGTCAGTGGTTGCGGTGATCCCAGCGATTCTGACGATTATGACGCCGCCTTGACTTTGCGTTGCTGCGCTTCGACAAGCGGCCGATACTTGACGCATAGCGCATTCCAAGCCTCCGCCTTTTTCTTCGCCCGTTCGATGGTCGTATCCGAGAACGTGGTGATCGGCGTCCGCGCCGGCCCGGGATTCACGTACCCTGCGAATTCAATCGGAAGCTTGGCGGTGGCACCCTCATTGCCGCCGGGCCGCTCACCACCGGCCGCGCCCATGATCTCAGAAATGACTTGGAGCGCTTGCTGGTCGTCGCCTGTTCTGACGAGATTGCGTACGTGCAGCACCGGCCAGGGGCCCATCCAGGCATCAATGGACCAGCACCCGGCGGATCCCATCTTGTAATAAGGGACCATCTGCGACTGATTGGTCAGAACACTGATTTTACCGCGGATGATTTCCATCAAGCGTATAAATTCCCGCGTATCGCGATGGCTGTCTTTCATACCGACAATGTTCGGATACTTTATCAGGCGCGAAAATACCGAGACGGGAATCTTCACCTTATGGTTCACCGGATTGTGGTAAATTAGGAACCCGAGCTTGGGAAACATCTCCGCGATCTGGCTAAAAAAGTCCGCTATGTATTCCGGTGATTGCGCGTCATAATACGGCACGCCGAGCAAAGTTCCGTCTGCTCCGATGTCTCGGACGAACTTCAGTCTTTGCACGACTTCACGCGCGTTGGGGCTGGTACTGCCGATGAAAACCGGGACCCTCTTCTTGACTGCTTCCACTGTAGCGCTAGCGAGTGTCTTATACTCATCAAAGAAAAGATTATAGCATTCGCCGAAACTGCCGGTTGTGGTGATCAGGTCGATACCGTCGTTAATGATACGATTGACGCCGGACTGCAGAGCATCGACGTCAATGGTCGCGCTGGCACTGAGATCGCCGGCATTCGCCGTAGAGAACGATGGCATCATCGCCATCACGCCGTGAACCTCTTTCGCTGTTACCATTTTAGACCTCCCCTCCATAACATGATTGACCCGTCCCACTTACCACCATGCCGCCCGGCCGGTCAAATACGATGCCGGCAACAAGAGCCCAGAAGCGCTGCGCGCGCCGTAGACATCATTAGCGCCGCGGTTCCGGTCGCGCCGACCTGTTGACGGCGACCATCTTAGGCTGCCCGCAGAAAACTCGGAAGATGCTTCGCGATGAGCCTCCCGAAAAGAACGGCTGAATTTCCAGGCTTATAATTGATAACCACTCTGACCGACTTGCCTTGCTAGTATTGCGGATGTCGGTTGATCCACTCTGGGCGCAATTGCCGGTGATGGGCAGGAAAAGAATTGCGGCGCCGATCGTCAATTCTCGATCATAATTCGCCTCTCATTTGACTCTTGAATGCGCACCGTATTACTGCATTCCGTCTTTTCCCGTGGGCTCATGATCGAGACCAAAAAACTTGACCGCGTTGGCCGCCGCCATCTTGTGTCGCTCTTCTTCCGGGACATTGGCCATTTGAGATTCCAGGACTCTGAGCGAGTTGGGCCAGCGGGTGACCACGTGGGGAAAATCCGTCGACCACATCATTCGATCGACGCCCACTTCATGGCGCAGCCGCACGCCGACATGGTCCTCGAAAAATCCCCAGTATGCGTGCTCTCGCAGATACTCACTCGGTAAACGCTTCAGCCGAGGGAGACCCAGATACCGCTCCGCCCAGAAACGGTTGACTGAATACTCGTGGTCCATCTGCTCGTAGAAGTAAGGCAGCCACCCTACATTGTTCTCGGCCCAGTAGATCTGCAACCTGGGAAATCGCTCGAAAACACCCGCCACGATCAACTGACTCGCCTCCACCGCCCCGCTGTGATACGGACCCTGCCGCGCGAGCCGTTGGACAAAATCGGTCGGCGGCCGTTGCTCGCCCGCGGGCTCCTTCGGGTACTTGAACAGCGGGGTTTCACGGGAGCCGACATGCGCCGGGAACGAGGTATGAACCACCACCGGCATATCCAAGTCCAAAGCAGCCGACCAAAACCGATCATCTTCAGGCGTGGGAAAGCTCTTGCCACTCGGATACGTGCTCAACCAAACGCCTTTGAAACGCATGCGCTTGCAGAATTCCATCTCCTCGATGTCTTCGGCGACGCCGGCGTTGGGCAGGACTGCCATCGTGATCAGACGGTCTCTGTTCACGGGACAGTATTCCTCCGCCATATACTCGTTGAAACCGTGAACGATAGCGCGGGATGCCGCCGTATCCCGGATGGCCGGATTGCGCACGCCGAGCGCGAACAAAATCTCCGCGTCGATGCCATCTTGATCTTGCTCGCGCAGGCGCTGCTCTGCTGAGCCACAGCCGGGAGTTCGATCGAAATCCATCGCTGTCGGATCAAACATTTCCGGAGGCCGCCCGCCATACAGGCTGGTGCCGCCGTAAACTAGCCGAGAGCCCTCGAACAACAACCCGTCTCGGTCGTTGGCGAGCTTGATACGGCGCGGCGCGCGCTCGCGATACTGTTTGGGTACACGGTGCGTCCACTGCTCCGGCGGTGATTCGAAGTGACTGTCGGCCGATATGTATCTGTAATGACGAGCCATGACTACTCCGTTAACAGATTCCAGTGATATCTCATGTCGCTTACATCGAGCCTCACCATCGGTCAATAGCTTGTGTTGACAACGAAGGTTGGGACTGTTACGGCGAGCTAAGGCGGGTCGAAAGTGAGTATGCGCAACGTGCGCTCGCCAGTGCTGAAGACGGATAGGAAAGATAGTGCCGTGGGTTTGGCACGCGACCGGAGGCTCTATGTCCAACTTAGCAGCCGATAAAGATCGCGAACAGCTCCATAAAAAATTTGCCGAGCTCGGACTGCGCGGCTACTGGCAGAACCAGCGTGACAACCAGAGAATGGAGCCGAAGCTCTGGCGTTGGAAAGAGATTCACCCTGTTCTGATGGAGGCAACTGAAGTAGTGCGTATCGGTCCGGACGCTTTTCGTCGGAACATTGCGCTACAAACCGGCAGCAAGACTCTGTCCATGGGATTTCAGATTGTGCTGCCCGGGGAAGCCGCAGCAGCCCACCGCCACGCCAACACCGCGCTACGCTTTGTGGTGAGCGGCGCCGGCGCGCACACAACCTCGAACGGCGAACCCATGTTTATGGAGCCGGGTGATCTGCTCATTCAGCCGAACTGGGTGTGGCACGATCACGTCAACGCTTCAAAAGAGCCGATCATCTGGATCGATGCTCTAGACGCCGGTCTTGTGAGTTTCCTCGAGGCGTCCGGCTTTCGCGAGGAATGGGCCGAAGGAAAACAGCAACCCTTGACAAAGACGGCAGGCGCATCGCGCCGCCTCTATGGCCCAGCGCGCCAGCCCAAAGTCGATCGCCAAGGCGCTGCCGGAGTGCCGTTTCAATACAAACGGGACGAAGCGCTGGAGGCGCTCAAAGAACTCGTCCAGCAGGGCTTGGAGGATCCGTATGAC
>DATACQ010000954.1:0-3771 GCA_036258955.1 Binatia bacterium | reverse complement strand
TCCGAAAATGATTGCCGACCGTTGCGATCCGGCCTGTGGAACTACACCGCAACAGTCTCTTGCGAAGATAGTATCGCGCCCGCCCCGTTAACCGAAGTACACGAACTTCATCCGAACAACTGTGACAACCTGGGTCATAAGATTGACCCCATGATAATGCCTTGACAGCAAAAACACCCCGTTGTTATAAAAATCGCACTCCAACGAAAACAGCTCACGAATAGAGTTAATTGCCGGTTTTAAGGATTTTATGATTTCGTCGCCTCGTGAATGAAATCGCATTTCTTCTTTGCGAGTCGGCGCAGAAATGGCCTAACGCTACCATCGTAAACGTGCGTTCGCGACCGCTGTGGGCCGCACAGGATTTTGTGATCTTGGGTAAACAGATCGGCCTCAGTACAGATCGGGCCTCAGTAATGACCAGGTCTCGCGCCCAGAGGTGCTACTGCGCCACGTTCAGGTTTAGCGATTGGGAACAGGAGTTTTTATGTCCAATAACTACGTCGATGCCGATGGCCACGTGATGGAAAACGCGGAGGACATCCTGACGTTTATCAGACCTCCGCTCAACAACCGCGGCACTCGCAACTGGATTCCAAGCCTCGATCATTTCCATACGCCGGCCGACGGCACGCCGCGGACGCCTGGGACTTTCGATCCTAACACCGGCCCCGAGGAGTGGCTCCAGTTCCTCGACAAGACTGGGACCGACTACACGGTTCTTTATCCGACCGCCGGTCTGGCCTATGGCAACATCGCCTACCCGCAGTGGGCACTGGGCTACGCGCAGGGCTACAATGATTATATTCACGCGCGCTACTTAAGACGCAGCCCAAAATTTCAGGCGGTATCGCTGATCCCGATGCAAAATGTTCCCGATGCGGTAGCCGAGCTGCGCCGCTCGGTGACGGAGTTGGGTTTCGTCGGAGCGATGATTCCGTCCAATGGACTGACGCGCCATGTGAGCCACCAGGAGTACTGGCCGATCTTCGAGGAAGCGGAAAAGTTGAATTGCGTGCTCGCCGTGCACGGCGGCAGCTACATCAATCTCGGCTTTAATACCTATACCGTTTTCCCGGCGACGCGCGCCTTGGGCATGCCGTTTCCGCTGGCGATTGCCGCCACAGGCATGATCGTCGACGGCGTGTTCGACCGTTTTCCTAAACTACGCGTGGGCTTCATGGAAGGAGGCACCGCGTGGATACCGCTGGTCATCGACCGGCTCGAGCGGGAACTGGAATACGGCGGCTTGAAGCTCGAGCGCCACCCGGAAGAGTATTTCAAAGACGGCCGTATCTTTGTCGGTTGCGAAGGCAATGAAAGAGCGCTGGCTTACGCCATCGAGCGCGTCGGCCCCAACCCGTTCATGTTCGCCTCGGACTTTCCGCACGAGATATCGATGTCTAACTGTATGGAAGAGATCGACGAGGTATTAGAACGTGACGATCTTAAGAAAGAACACAAGACAGCGATCCTGGGCGATAACGCGCGGCGGTTTTACAGACCCTAGAGAGCGAGTAGCGCAAGAGAGTCGCCGAGTGGAGGGCTGAATCCATGCCACACCAGGAAGCAGTAACGGTACTCGTCAAGGTTCGTGACGGGCAAGTACCTCCACTTAAAAACATGCTCGGGAGCATTCGCGAGCACGGCGGCAACTGGAACATCGTGCCATTCGCGAAACTACCCCGGGTGCACTTCGCGCGCTTTGTGGTCTTCGACGCTAGCCAGGATCTTAAGGGTAACCCCCTGCCCGCGCAACTTGCGTTGTTGAGCCATGTGGACGCGCCGCTCGGCAAGCATTTGGATGAACTCTCGACGCTCTGCGGTGAGGGGATGGACGCCGTGTTCTCGCATTGCGAGGACTATCCTGCGGCGAGTGATAGATCGCCGCGGACACGGTACAAATTCCTTCGGGATCATCTGGTTAAATCCGCCGTCGTGCACGTCAATCGCCAGGGGCGGACGGTGGAGCAAATCCGTCAGGAAGATTTCTTGCGGCGCGAGCTCAACCGCTACCTCGACAGCGAGGACTTCAGCCGCCAGACGCCCACCGCGATCAAAGAACGGATCGTCGCGTTCGTGCGCGGTAGGGCCGATCTCAGCTGGGCGCTGCGACCGCCGCCTGGGCCGGCATTGAGCTGGCGTATAAAGGAATTCATCCACCGCGCATTTTTCATCTTGTTGGCAATCGTCTTTGCGCCTTTGCTTTTGCTCGGCCTCCCGTTGTTTTTGTTGTTGCTGAGATACCACGAAAAGCGCGACGTGCCGAATTCCTCGACGGCCTCGGCCGAATCGGTACGGGCGTTTCGCGACGACGAGGATTACTGGCCGCAGAACCAAATAATCGCGGTGGGCTTGTTCAAGCCGGGCCTGTTTCGCAAGATCACCTCGCGCGCCATTCTCGGCATTGGCGACTATGCCACCCGCCACATCTACAACCGCGGCGTGTTGTCCGGGCTGAACACGATTCACTTCGCGCGCTGGGTTATTTTCGACGATGGCCGGCGTTTGTTTTTCTCCAGCAACTACGACGGCAGCCTGGAAAGTTATATGAACGACTTTATTGACAAGGCGGCTTGGGGATTGAACGCGATCTTCAGTAATGGCGACGGATTTCCGACCACGGCTTATCTGTTTTGCCGCGGCATCACGGACGAGAAAGCCTATAAGCGTTTCCTACCCACGCGCCAGGTGCAAAGCAGCGTCTGGTACAGCGCCTATCCCAGTCTAACGACCAAGAATATCGCCAATAACGAGGCCATCCGACGTGGCCTTTCGGAGAAGATGAACGAACAACAAACGCGCCTGTGGCTTAAGCGCTTTGGATCGGGGAGCCAACTACCGGAGTCCGGTTGGGCGGCGCGGTTCCTCGACGGATTGAACTGGGAAAAAATATGTCGCAACTGCCGTTAAAAGATATACAAGGGATTATTCTGAGGGGCTACGGCGGGTTGGACAACGCGGCTTTTTTACTGCTGGCTATCAACGACGCCAAGGTCGCGAAGAATTGGCTGAAGACGCTTGAGTTGCGCAATGCCGAACACAAGCCGCAGCCGACGGACTATTGCGTCAATATCGCCTTTACTCCCCCCGGCCTCAAGAAGCTGGGGCTCGGCGACGAAGTGTTGGGCACGTTTGCCGGTGAGTTCAATGAGGGCATGGCGGGGACGGGTCATCGGCGAAGAATTCTCGGCGATCACGGCGATAGTAGCCCGGAGCATTGGCGTTGGGGCGGACCGAACAATGACTCGGTGGATATTCTGCTGATGCTCTACGCGCGCGATGAGGCGGCGCTGCGGACGCTAGTCGAGCGGGAGGGCGGGGACTTTGCCCGTTGCGGTTTGCGTCTCATCGAGCGGCTCGATAGCATCACGCTTCCAGGCCGTAAGGAACACTTCGGTTTTCGCGACGGCATTTCTCAACCCGATATAGAAGGTTATAGCACCGGCAGCGCACCCGGCAACACGATCGCGGCGGGCGAGTTCGTGCTCGGCTACCCGAATGCGTACGGCCAATATACGGATCGCCCGACTGTTAAGCCCCAAGATGATCCCGAGAGCCTGCTGCTTCCCGCGCCGGACGATCGAGCCCGCCACGATCTCGGCATGAACGGCAGCTATCTGGTATTCCGCCACCTCAGTCAAAACGTGCACGGTTTCTGGAACTATCTAGCCGAGAATGCGCCGGGAATAATTCCCGGCGACAAGACGCAGGCCTGTGTTGCGCTTGCCAGCAAAATGGTCGGGCGTTGGCCGAGCGGCGCGCCGCTCG
>DATACQ010000953.1:0-6516 GCA_036258955.1 Binatia bacterium | reverse complement strand
CTGCACCAGGATTTCTTTGAGCACCCGGCGTAAATTCATCACCAAAAACAAATTGTGAACCGGGCCGCTATACGGTCCGAAGCGATCGATAATTTCCGCTCGTAATTCCTCCAACTCGGCGATGTTCCGCAAGCTCGCGAGACGCTTGTAAAAGTACAGGCGCTGATTGGCGTCCGGAATATAAGAGTCGGGGAAGTAGGCGGAGATGCCGAGACGGATCTCCGGGTCCACCTCAGCCATCACCTCTTCACCCTTGAGCTCGCTCACAGCTTTTTGCATCATCTCAGTGTAAAGCTCGAAGCCGATGGCGGCGATCTGCCCGGATTGTTGCTCGCCCAAAAGATTGCCAGCGCCGCGGATTTCGAGGTCATGCAAGGCCAGCTTGAAGCCGCCGCCCAGGCCGTCGATCTCCTGCAGAGCGCGCAGCCGGCGCTCGGCGTCAGGCGTAATGACCTTTTCACCGGGGATAAGCAAATACGCGTACGCATGCCGGTGAGAGCGTCCCACCCGGCCGCGCAACTGATAAAGCTGCGCTAACCCGAACTGGTCCGCCCGATTGATGATGATGGTATTCGCGTTGGGAAAGTCGAGGCCGGACTCGATGATTGCGGAACAGACCAGCACCTGCGTCTTGTTCTCAAGAAAATCGAGCATGACCTTTTCCAACTCCTTGGGTCGCATCTGGCCGTGGGCCACCGCCATCCTGGCCTCCGGGACCAAATCAGCAAGCTTCAGTGCCAACCGGTCAATGGTCTCGACCCGATTGTGGAGAAAAAACACCTGGCCGCCCCGTTCAAGTTCGCGGAGAATCGCATCGCGGATGACTCTCTCGTCATAACGCGTTACATAGGTCTGCACTGCGAGCCGATCCAGGGGCGGCGTTTCGATGATACTGAGATCGCGGATACCGACCAAAGACATGTGCAGCGTGCGCGGGATCGGCGTCGCCGTGAGGCTGATCACGTCCACCAACTCCCGGAGTTTTTTGAGCCGTTCTTTATGTTTGACGCCGAAGCGATGTTCCTCGTCAATGATCACCAGCCCCAGATCTTTGAACTCGATGTCTTTTTGCAGCAAACGGTGAGTTCCAATGACCACGTCGACCTTGCCTTTGGCGGCATCCGCGAGAACCTGCTGGATTTCTTTTGTCGTGAGAAAGCGGCTGACCATCTCGATGCGCACCGGATGGTGGCGAAAGCGCCGGCGAAACGTTTGCAAGTGCTGTTGCGCGAGAATTGTGGTCGGCGCCAGTACGGCCACCTGTTTGCCGCCTTCAACGGCAAGAAACGCCGCGCGCATCGCTACCTCGGTCTTACCGTAACCGACGTCCCCGCAAATCAACCGATCCATCGGCTTTTTGGACTGTAATCCGGCCAGCGTATCGTCGATGGCGCGCTGTTGGTCGGGAGTTTCCTCGTATTCGAACGAGGCTTCGAACTCTTTGTACATCGTGTCCGGCGGGGCAAACGCGGTGCCGGCGCGCGCCTCGCGCAAAGCATAGAGCTGGACCAACTCTTCGGCCATGGCGAAAATCGATTTCTTTGCCCTGGCTTTGACCTTTTCCCAACTAGTGCCGCCGAGCCGGTCGAGCGCCGGCTGCGCGCCGTCGCCGCCGATATATTTTTGCACCATGTTGATGCGGTCTACCGGCAGATAAAGCCGGTCGCCCGCTTCATATTCAAGGTGCAAAAACTCGCCCTCGACATCCGCTACTTTGAGAAACTTGAGCCCGCGATAGACACCGATGCCGTGATCCAAATGAACGACGTAGTCGTCCTGCTTAAGCTCGCTCAGGCTGGTTAAATAGTGACTCGGATAGCCCTTTACCTGCGGCTGCCGCTTCCTTGTTCCGAAGATCTCATCGAACGTGACCAGAGCTAACTTCGCTTCCGGAATGCGAAAGCCCTGGTGCAATGGGGCGATCAGGACAGCGCGCGTGAGCTCCGACGACGCAACAAAGGCGAAAGCTGACGGCTCGTCGCGTAGGGGCAATGAGAGATCATAGCCGGCCAACAGATCACGTATCCGCGCGGCATCGCTCTTCGTGGGCGCGACAAATACGAGTTTTTCGGCTTGCCAGCTCTTAATCCGCTCAACCAGCGGCATTAGCGACTGTTCGCCGTTGCGCGCCGCGGTCTCCTGTCTAAGATCGCCGGTGAGAAAAGATTCCACCGTCAAGGTTGCGGCCTGCGCCTCCTGGGAAGCCGCCATGACCATGAGAGACTCGCCGTGGACCCGCGCGAACGGTTCGAGCGCGGCGCGCCATTCGTGCTCGTTGAGATACAGAGATGAAGCCTCGGGAACTAACCGGCGCTCTTCCTTGGCGCTCTCACAACGTTGCCACACCAAACGCCCGAAGCGCTCGCATTCCGCTTCGACTCTGTCCGCATGGTCCAGCCAAATAAGCGTATCTTGCGGAAGATAAGAAAAGAGCGCCGCCATTTCCGGAACGAAATAGGGAGCGAGGTATTCGATGCCCGGAAACGGGATACCTTCGCGCAGCGCATCCAGCAGATGGTTCTTCTCGCGGCGGTCCATCTCCAACTCGCCGGCGCGTTTGTCGAGCATGCGCAAAATCTCATCCCTTTCGCCGCGCTTAACGGAAAATTCTTTCATCGGCAGAAGAAGCGCATCTTCCTGCGGCTCTTCGGACCGCTGGCTCGAGACATTGAATTGACGCACTGAGTCGAGCCGGTCCCCGTCGAACTCCAGCCGCAGCGGCCGCTCATAACCGGGAGAATAGACATCGACGATGCCGCCACGCACGCTGAAGTCACCCAGCTCTTCCACGAGCGGGACGTTCTGAAAACCCCAATGTACCAAGTGCTCTAGCAGTTCTTCCCGCGGCAAATTCTGCCCCGCCACGAGATATAGATAAGCATGCCGGAAAGCTTCCTTACCGATGACTTTTTGCATTAGCGCCGCCGGAGTGGAGATCAAAATCGGTGCCGGCTCTTCGATGAGCTTGTAAAGCGCTTCGAGTCGGCCGGCGATGTTTTCCGCCGGCGGGGAAAGCTTTTCGAACGGCAAAACCTCCCAAGACGGCACTAAGTGCAAACGCCTGCGCAGCGGTGGCAGCGAAGCATGCTCGCCAAGAAAAAAGGCGAGATCGTCATATAAGTTCTCGGCTTCATTGGCGTTGGGAACTACGATCAAGACCGGGCGGCGGCTAATGGCGCCGACCAGCGACAAGACAAACGCGCGCGCGCCGCCTTGTAAACCTTGGACCCTCTTGGCGCCGCGCCATCTGCCTTGCAAAAACCGGCTGAGCTTGTCTTGGAGCATCTTCGGGCTCATGAAAAAAGCCCGAAGCGCTGCAGAGAAATTTTTGGGATGGGAGGTGCAGGCGGGGCGTTGGAAGACTGTTGCGCTTGCTTCGCCCAGCTCTCCAGGTTTCCGCTCAAGTCGTGCACGCGCACCTGCAAGAAATCCGGCTGGTAGTTCTCAAAGCGCACCAACGCCTGGTAAATCATGCGGACCGGTCCCCTAACTTCGCCGAATTCGGAAAAGATGCGAAAGGCGGCGGCAATTTGAATCAAACCTTCAATAAAGGGCTTGTTAACCGCCTCAGTATGTTGATAGAGCTCTTCGAAAGCCTCATGGGACTCGAAGAATCGCCCTTCGTTGAAGAGATTTATGCCCTGTCGCAGACGCTCATCCATAGATACTGCTTAGAGACTGCTTCCAAAGTTCAACGTAACAACTTACGAATATGCCCTCAAGATTGGCGCCATAAGAGAATCGCCAAACCGACATGGAGAATGGCCTTGATTCTTACTTTACGCGGCTAGACGTCCTGAACAGCGACTTACTTTGGAGGTGGCCAAAGCCGCTGATCGAATCGCGCAACTCCGGGAACCGAAGCGAGCCAAATGCAGATGTCCGAAAGCGCGAGTAAGAGACAAGAAAGCGCAAACGAGATAATATAGCTGCCGGTGAGATCGTGAAACACGCCACCGGCCCAGGATCCGGTGGCGCCGCCTACGCCGACGGCGACGATGGAGTAGCCTAGGATTGAGCCGAACCCTTTGCCGGAAAAAATATCAGCCGTGAGCGCGGAAAAAATCACCGCGCGCGAGCCGAAACCGATGCCAAAAAAGATCACGTAAACATAGAGCAACCAAGTTTGGCTTGGATCCCGTAGAATCATTAGGGCACCGACGCCGACAAGGGTCATCAGTATATTGACGGTGTACGCCGCTTGGCGCGACAGGAGATCGGCGATAAAGCCAAACACCACCCGCCCAAAGCTACTCGTGATTCCCGCCAAGCCAAAAATGGTCGCCGCCAATAAGCGGCTGTAGCCGACATCGACGACATGCGCGACTTGGTGAGTGACAATGACGGTCGTCCCTGAGGCGGCGCCGACGCGCGCGATGAACAAGAGCCAAAATTGCAAACTTTTGAGCGCCAACCGCGCGGTCCATTGTCTGTCATCGCCAGCCGTATTCCCATGGCCCCCCCGACTGCGCGCGGCGTGGGGTCCCGGCCGGTAGAAGATCCAAACCGCCGGGAGCAGCGCGACCATGACGACCAACGCATACGCCTCAAACGCCCGGCTCCAGCCGTAAGTAGAAATCAGCCACTCGCTCAGCGGAGCTAAAACCATAATGCCCAAGCCGCTGCCGGCGAAAATCACGCCAATGGCGGAAGCGCGATTAGAATAAAACCATTGGGAGATCAGAAAGACATGAGGCACCATGCCGGTGAATGTAAAACCCGCGGCCAGCACCAGTCCAAAGGAGACGTACAAATGCCAGAGGCTTGACACGTGGGCGCTCAGAAACAGCCCCATTGCCAATACCAGGCACCCCGCGACAGTGATCTTACGCGCGCCGAAGCGGTCCAGAAGAAAACCGGCAAGCGGCGACAAGAGCGCGTCCATGGTCAGCACTGCAGCGAAAATGCCTGCGACGGCGCCGCGGCTCCAGCCAAAAGTGTCGAGCAATGCGACGTTGAAGACGCCGAAGGACGAATGGATGCCGCGGGAAAAACCGAGCACGACGAAGGCGAGCGCGGCGATCATCCAAGGTGTTGGCGAGAATCCCATGAAATTAAATCAAGTTGGAGTGCTGGAGTAACGGAGTGTTGGAGTATTGCGCTTCGCACCGCGCCGCTCCATAACTCCACGACCCCAGTACTCCAGCCACATGCGGAGTTTGAACGCGAACTCTCGAGGCTTTCAGCAGCGTGCTACGGCGTGTTTACCAAAGCCGCTCGGCGTACACAAGGTTATCCGTGCTCGTCACTCGTATTCGTGCTCGAAGATAGTGCGATCGACAGCTATCAGCAATCAGGATCCGGTTGAGCTGGGGCGCTGAAAGCTGAGCGCTGCTACCGGTGTCTACACGAGTACGGGCTACGGCGACGATTCTCTGTTGACAAAGAACTGCCGAGAGTAATACTCGTGACGCAGGAGGATTTCTCATGCGAGTGATCGACGCCGATGGTCATGTGGAAGAAAATCTGGACACTTTCAGCGATAAGTATCTCGATCCGCCCTATCGCGCGTTGCGCCCGCGGGTCACAGGAATGGAAGGCTTGGCCTATTGGGTCATCGACGAGCAGCTTTATCCTCGGCGAGTCGGTCCAGGCTGCCACAATCTCGGCACACCAACCAATTATAATGGCGAGCTTGCTGCCCACGCTCGGGGCAAAACGGATAGTATTGCCAGCATGGAGCTTTCAGATGTTAACGCGCGAGTGCAGGCGATGGATGAGGAAAACATCGCGGTCCAGGTTATTTATACGACCCTTTTTCTCGCCTATCCGTTAACAACGAACATCGGCCTCGGCACTGCCCTCACCTCGTCTTATAACCGCTGGATGGGCGACCGTCTCGGCAATCAGCAGCGGATCAAATGGTCGGCCGTAGTGAATCTGGACGACGTCGCTGGCGCCGTCCGCCAGGTGCGCGAGGCAAAAAAGCTCGGGGCCGTGTCCGTGATGGTACTCGGCACGGCAGGCAACGACATGCTCGACCACTCGCGGCTCCTGCCTTTCTATGACGTTTTGGTCGAAGAGAACCTCGCTTTGGGCGTGCACGTCGGCTGGTCGTGCCCCGCAGTCAATAACCTATACTCCCATATCTACCCGTCTGGCGTGATCGCGTTTCACATCCCTTTGATGATGGCGTTCACGGCTCTCGTAAGCGGCGGCATCTTGGACCGCTTTCCGGAGCTCAGAGTGGTGTTCCTGGAAGCCGGCTGCCAGTGGGTGCCCTTCATTCTGGAACGCATGCATCATCGCTATAAAAACCAGGGATCGACGTTGCGAAAATTCCTGCCGCAGACGGCGCCAATTCAGAAGCTGCCGGTGATGGATTACATTAAGCGTGGCAACATTTACTTCAGCACGGAAGTCGAAGACGAGATCTTGCCGCATGTGTTGACTCTCGTCGGCGAGAGCCAAATTATCTTTGGCAGCGATATGCCCCATGGCGATCGCGAGCGCTACGCCGCGCGCATGTTGCAGGAGCGCAACGACATCAGCGAGTCAGCCAAAGTGAGTATTCTC
>DATACQ010000952.1:0-2389 GCA_036258955.1 Binatia bacterium | reverse complement strand
GCCCATGCCAAGAATGGCGACGGGTCGCTTGGGAAAGTCTCGGGCGCGCTCAGCGCTCGTGACAATCACTGCACCGCCGCCATCGGACTCGAGCGCGCAGTCGAAAAGTCTCAGCGGTTCGCAGATGAACCGCGATGCCTGATGATCGGCGATAGTCATCGGTTTGCGCATGGTGGCGTTGGCATTCAAACAGGCGTGCTTTCGAGTGGCCACGGCGACATGCGCAAGGTCCTCGCTGGTCGTGCCAAATTCATGCATGTGGCGCTGCGCCGCGAAGGCGTGATTCGCTACGGCCGAGAAGTGGCCCCAGGGCTCTTCCCAATGTTCGTCACCGTGCCGGATGGGATGACCCGGCGTGGGATCGGGAGTGCCGCGTTTGCGCGCGTGCACGCACATGACCGTCTTTGCCATGCCTGATTCAATGGCCATCACAGCGTGTTGCACCATAGCGATAGGCGTGGCGCCGCCCAATGCCAGGTCGGTAGCGAAGTTCGGCGCCATCCGGGCCATGTTGGCCATACGCACCGCGTAGCTACGGTGCGCGTCATTGAGCGGTTGATTAGTGATAAAGCCGTCGATGTCCTGCGGCTTGAGGCCAGCATCATCGAGACAAGCTTTGATCACTTCAAGATGCAGCGAGTGCGTGCTCGCTTCGGGCCGTTTGCCGACCTTGGTTTCAGCAATCCCTACAATCGCGTATTTGCCGCTGGTATTCGCCATGGTTACCCACCTCCGGAACTTGCCGAATCAACATATTGAATCCAACCGTTTGCCGTCAAGTCCATGTGTCAAAAAGTTTCGCGCAAAACATTCTCCCAGATTTGACAGAAACGCCTGAGTCATGCGAACTAACGAGTTAAAGCGGGATTGTTCGAACTTATGCGCATGCAAGTTATTATCGTTCGTCACGGTCAGACGCAATGGAACATCCGCAGGATTCGCCAGGGTCATCTGGATAGCGAGCTGACCGAAAAGGGCTTAGCCCAAGCCCAGGCGCTGGGAAAACGACTCGCTCGGGAAAACTTTTCGGCGCTCTATAGCAGTGATCTCGGTCGCGCCGTGCACACCGCGCGGATGATCGCCGCCGTAACGGGACATGAGATTATTACTGACGAGCGCTTGCGCGAGAGGCATCTTGGCCTTTTCCAAGGCCTGAGCGGCGACGAAATCAAAGAGAAGTATCCTGAAGAATATCAACTGCATCGCACGTTAGGTCCCGAATACGTCATTCCCGGCGGCGAGAGTGTGCGGCAACAAGTAGCGCGCAACATAGGTTTTATGACCGAGATCGCAGTTAAACACATGGGGGAAAAAGTCGTGGTAGTGACCCACGGCGGAGTCGTCAGCGGCCTGTTTCGCCATGTCCTGAACATTCCGTTCGATGCGCCGCGCCGTTTTGAGTTCGTCAACGCGGGCCTGAACGTATTCGCTTACGACGATGGAAACTGGATGTTGAGAACCTGGGGTGATGTAAGCCATCTTGATCCCGAAGCTGCGACCGAGGGGGACGATCCCTGAATGGTTTCGCGTTGCGAGTTTCAGGTTCCGGGTTTGAAGAACGGTTGATAACAGCTTCAGGTTTCGCGTTAAAGTTCGAGTGTGAAGAATAGGACCAATCATGGTTTCCAGTTCCGGGTTTTGGGTTCGGGTTGTTTAAACCCCTCCTACAAAGTCGGCGGGCTGTGCACTTGGCTTTCTGATCTGAGCTTTTCGAACTCGAAACTTCAAACACGAAACGCGAAACTGGCGCGCTAAGCGCGCCTTTCCATCCGCACACTGAACCCCGGCTGTTGGATAAAGACCTGACTGCTCTCTTTACGCTTGGAGATTTGTTCGATCAGCTTGAGCAGCGGTTGGGTTGCGTCGAGGTATTCCCGGGGCCTGCCGTCGTTGGGCAGGGCTTTGACGTAATCTTCACCCGCGAAGTAGTGCAGTATCAGCTCTTCGTCTGATAAATGGACGCCGTACTTTTGCCGCACCTCGTGGAGAGTCGGCTCCGGCTGCTCCCACTGCTTCCACTCTCTGGCGCGGGGACGGCTTAGAATTTTGTCTTTGACCTGCGGATCCATTAACTCCGCGCCTTCCTTGCCCCAGATCCCGAGCGCGTATTGAATGACCTGATCGGGAACTTCCCGGTAGCGCTCGCCGACGATCACATTGATCGCAGCTTGAGTACCGACATACTGCGAGAGCGGCGTGACCATGATCGGATAACCGAATTCCGCGCGGACCCGACCGGCTTCTTCGAGCGCCGCCTCCATCTTGTGCTCCAACCCAACAATTTTCAGTTGGTGGCGCATGTTGGAAATCATCCCGCCAGGCACTTGATGGGCGTACTGGGATTGGTCGTATTCCACCGGCCTGCCTTCGGGGAGCCCCTCTTTGCGCG
>DATACQ010000951.1:0-10879 GCA_036258955.1 Binatia bacterium | reverse complement strand
GCCATCGACGAGGTTCTAAAATCCTATGGTACGAGCCTTGCCGAAATCGAAAACTGGGGCGGCAAAGTAATGGAGGCGCCGAATCCCAGTGGTCCCGAGCGCCGTGACCATATACTATCAGGCAAAGCAAACGCTGTTTTTGACGAAGGAGTGAAAAGCTGGGGGGCGACGGCGCTCCACGCCGGCATGCGCTTTTTGCCGATCAGCGAGCGAGCTGCGCGTCATATGGCCCGCATCGGTTTTCCTGCGGCAATATTGAGCCGCGAACATTATCAAGGTTTAGAGCGCGATATTAATACGATCGACTTCAGTGGCTGGACCTACTTCTGCCATGCCGAATTGCAGTCGTATATTGCCTACAACATGGCAAAAGCGGTCGATATCTGTCACAAACAAATCCCGGTCGATCATTTCGATAAGCGGGCGATGAATATGATGGAGTTCTGTCGAGGCGGCGAGGCGGGGCAACTGAATATCCCGCTCCATCCGGGCGCCAAGAAGTACTATCGGGAAATGGGCTACCTTTAAGTATCTCCGTTCGCGTGATTCCAGTGCTCGCAGCCGGCCGAAAACAGCTTGATGATTGAAGAGATTGGAGAATTCTAAGCTACCGTGACACTCTTCAACGCGGAGCGACTCGTTCATTTGGAACGATTGTAACCAGTGAGTGTGAATCGAGGCAGCAGAATGTCAGTGTCAGATTACGCCAATTTTTTTCCCAGTGTGCGCACAACCGAGTTGCCCGGCGGCTACATGGGGAAAATCCTTCGGGTCGATCTTACCACCGGAACCCTGAAGGACGAAAATCTCCCCGAAGAACCGCTGCTGAGAAAGTTCATCGGCGGCCAAGCGTTGGGGTTATACATCCTTGTGAACGAGCTCCCGCTCACCGCCAGGCCCTTGGGGCCGGAAAACAGCGTCGTCATCATGACTGGCCCGCTCACCGGCAATGGTTTTACGCCGGGGGGCACGAAGATGACGGCGGTCTATTTGAGCCCGCTCACCAACAACACTCTCGGCCGCGGCGCCACCAGCGGCTACTGGGGCACTTATCTAAAAGCCGCTGGATACGACGGTATCATTCTGAACGGCGCGGCGACAAAACCCGTTTACCTCTACATCAATCAGAACAGAGCCGAGCTGCGGGATGCCTCCGGCGTCTGGGGACAGGGTACCCGGAAAACGGAAGATCGGCTACGCGAGATGACGCATGCCGATGCCAAGGTGTTGTGCATCGGACCGGCAGGCGAACATTTGAACCACGCCGCAATGTTGGCCAATGATTACAATCATTTCGCCGCTCACAGCGGAGGCGCGGTTTTTGGTTCGAAAAGATTGAAGGCGATCGTCGTGCAAGGATCGCAACGGCCAAGCTATCGGAACAAGGCCAAACTGGTGGATGCCGGGTGGCGCTGGCGCGCTACTCTGCAAGTGCATGATGTCAAAAAGAAGAAGACCAAATACGGGCATGGCGAAGCGTGGGGCGCGCTGAACAATCTCAACTGGCGGAGCACGGATCTAAATCCATCACACATCCACGGCTTCGATCAGAACGAGGTCGTGTTGCGTCCTTGTTTTCAATGCGCGCGCATGTGCCCCTGGGATGCCACCATCGGCGATGGCCCGCACAAAGGATCCCTCCTCCACTTCAATTCCGGCGGCGAATGGCTGGATGCGTTTTTCAACCTCGGCATTAAGGGCAACTCGGCGCTTTATCTTGCCGAGCGCATCAATGACGTAGGTATCGAATGCAGCCATTTCTCCTGTGGCGCGGGCGTCGCGTTCGAGGCGTGGGAAAAGGGACTCCTCGGCCCTGACAAGACGGAAAACTTAAAACTCGAGTGGGGGAACGTCGAGGCGGCGGACAAATTGCTCGACATGGCTGCGCGCCGTGAAGGGTGGCTCGGCAATCTTCTGGCCGAAGGTCCCAAGCAGCTGGCAGAAGCGCTGGGCGGCGATGCGAAAAATTGGGCGGTGCACACGAAAGGCGGCACGCCGGCGATGCACGAGTGGCGCCCGATGCTTGGTCAAATGTTGCGCGAGCTTGTAGCCAGCGGCGGCATGAAACCACAAGGCGGCGGCTCCACCAAGCCCCCGCCCGATTTGCGCTATCGAGAAAACTGGGGCCCCCTGAGCGCGGACAGCCCGGAAGGTTGGGCGTGGTCGCATGTGCTCTCGGAACAATACCGGCAGTTCACCGGTATTTTCGGTGGCTGCTGGTTCGCGCAGATGAACCAAAAACCAGATGGACTCAATAGCATCGTCGATGCGTTCAACGCCATAACCGGTTGGGATTTCTCAATGGACGAAGCCCTCCGGGCCGGCCATCGCAGCATGATCCTGCAAAGCCTTTTCGCCACCCAACGCGGCTGGATCGCCGATTTCGACTGGCAGGATGTCGGTCCAAGGTTTTTGGAACCCATTCCGGATGGGAAATACAAAGGATTCACGATCGCAAAGTGGCTCCCGGACCTGGTCTGGGAATACTACCGTCTGTCGGGACGCCATGAGAGAACCGGCCGGCCGTTCAAAGACACGCTTGAAAAACTCGGGCTCGACGAATTTATCGAGTGGAGCCAGTTGGATTGAGGGCAGTCTCGGGTCTAGAGTGTCGGGTGTAGGATCTCCGGTTCGTGCTATTTACAATCTACGGTTCGGCTAACAAGCGCATGGCTCAGGTTCAGCCCGGATTCCGCAGTTGCTCTTGATGCGGAGGCGAGGAGCATAGATTCTGCCTCTGACCGAACGTCGATCAGCGGTGCTTGTGCCCTGGCAAAACTTTTAAACCATCGGCAGCGAAACCGGCGAAAAATGACTTTGAAGCTGCCTGCTTGAATGTCTTCGCTACTCGGGCTCGCCACTCGCTGTCGCGGTAGCTAGGGTCAACTGCGGAATCCGGGTTCAGTACGCTGAATGAAGCGAAAAAACCAGCATTACGCGGATTTTCGCTACGCTCAATGCGTCAGCTACATAACTGATCTCAGAATCCGGATAAACCCGAGACGCGAGACTCTAGAATGTAAACACGTTACGCTCGTTCCGGAAGTAGCTCCAGTAACCGGCTCGCGCCTTTAATCGGATTTTTCACCTGTAAGATTTTTTGCACATACCAGACGCGGGCAGCCACGGGGTGAACCACGGGCACGTCGAGATCGTTCTCGACATCGATAATGTCTTTCACCGCCCAGCCGCCTGAGCCGAGCAGATAGATTGCCTGTGCAGCGGGATATTTTACATAAGATCGCTTGAGGTGTTGGTAAATTGTTTCCGTTGAGATTCTGTCCGCTTCGTCGGGCGAAGTGTCCATCCCCTCCATGCCCAGCACGTCGAAACCGGCATCGGTGAAATAGCGCGTGAAGATATCATTGAGCTTTTTATCCCGAAAATACGTACAGCCTACGAATTTCTTGACGCGCAAAGCGCGCAGCGCTTCGGCTTGCGACATGCCCGACGTAAAAATTGGAATCTTGTATTTCGCTTCCCAACCGCCGACGATTTCCTGCTCCGCTTTGTAACCCCGCACCATGAAAGGCGGACCACCTTCCGGGTGCATCAGATCGACGCCGATTTCGGCCAGCTCAGCGACCTTTTGATTGTAAGTTTCCAATGCACCGAGATATCCCCGTTCCGAATGCTCTTTGATTCCGGCGTACATCGGAATACAACCCACGCCTTCGGGTAATAGGCGAATGAATTCGACCAAAGAGCCGGATCCGTATGTCGGCTTGACCACGCCGACTATGCCGCGCCAAGTTCCTGTCGCCATACACCCTCCTTTACTTGCACAATTTTGCCGTTAGGCTAGTCGAACGGCGTACAGGAATACAAGAGCCTCGCATCGTGTTTGTCTCGTGCTCCCGCGCGAGCAAAGAAAAAAACACGGAGGCAGCGACCAAGCTTTGACGCTAGGGTAGCGTCAAGAATTGTGTGTAAATTCTTTTATGGTGAGTGCGCTCCAGTTCTGATTTAGGTGTTTAAAAACTGCAAAGACGATTCTCTGCAGACTATGGGTGTTTGCCATGACTCCCATGGGGCGGGTTCGACGTCTCACTTCACGAAACGCCCTTTCAATAAGGTTTGTAGTCCTGGTACGGCTCCATAGTTGGGAGTTCTTGATCCGATAGAAGCTAAGCAGCTGATCGAGATCTTTCTCTAGGCAGTTCACGGCCCGGGGATAGCTTTTTTTCCATCGAGTTGAAAAACGCCAGTAGGCCTGGGTCGCTTCCCGACGATTGCTCGCATGGCTGATGCGGCCGAGAGCTTTTTTGACTGCTTGTTGATCCTGTCTTTTAACCTTGTCCAACACATTTCGGGTCTTGTGAGCCCAGCAGCGCTGCACAGCAATTTTGGGATAGACGATCTCTAAGGCCGCATGTAACCCGGTGCCGCCATCGGTGGCAATTAGCTCGCATACACTACCGGTCAATCCTCGGCGATAGAGATCGTTCAAAAACGCTTCCCAACAAGCCTGCGACTCACTGGCGGCCGGCTGGAAATCGATCATCTCCTGCTTTCCCTCCACCGTGATCCCGAAAGCACACAGTAAGATCCTCTTTTGAACCCTGGCCGCACCCTTACTCTTTAAGACCACTCCGTCCAAGAACAGATAGCGGTAAGGGCCGGTGAGCGGCCGACTGTGATAAAGACCAACTTCACTATCGAGCTCCCGCGCAAGCTGCGAGATCGTACTGGGCGAAACCTTTTCCCCCAAAACTGGCAGCAGCACCGAAGCGGCCTTGCGCGTAGAGAGTCCCAAACAAAAAGTCGCCAACAAAACCTTATCCACCGAACCGCAGCGCCGCGCATAGCGCTCAAAGAGCTGGGTAGGAAAACCCCCCTTGCGACTGCGCGGAACGAGTAATTCTAAATCGCCCATCTCCGTGAGCAGGTGCCTGACGTAATGGCCGTTTCGGTAGTCAGTTCGATTTTCCGCATGAGCATAGCGCGACAATCCTAGATAATCTGCCATCTCCTCTTCCAACCGCTTCTCTAAAAGTTGCTTCAGCATATGGCGAGCGGCCGGTTTAAAGTCGCCCTCCCACTCAAAGGCGTTGATCTCCTTAATCGCTCGCGATACATTCCTAACGGTTGCTTGCTCGAGCAGCATCGGGGTGCCCTCCTTAGGTTTGTGTTGGTTGCACAACTTCTGGAGGTAGCACCCCTTCTCTTTTTCTCCAACCCCAAAATGGCCTGGACCCTTACCCTTAACCGCCCCGAGATCGTCGTTTCTCGGGCTTCTATGAAAGCCATTTTTCTCTCCTCCACCCCTTAAAATCAAAATTTACACACTCTTTGATACATCACCGACGCTAGGTGCCGGTTGACGCTCCCAAAAAAGAAGTGATACACCTCCTGTCAAGACAGATTCGAATGAAAGGAAGTTCATGGGCTCTGCTACAGAAAACTTAACCCAGGAATACGGAAATCTGGTTCCGACGGCGCGGCTTCTCGACGGTAAGCCGCGCAGTATCTTGTTCGACGCCACCAAATGCATCGGCTGCCGCCACTGCGTGCAGGCATGCAAGGACTGGAATGAGCATGACCGCACGAGCCTCTACAAACTCTCCAGCACTAACTGGATCACCATGGAACCGCCCGTTCTCGAAGGACTCGCCCCTCTCTGGGCGCGCAACAGCTGCATGCACTGCAGCTTCCCGGCCTGTGCTGCCGTGTGCCCGGTTGAAGCGATCACCAAGTACGAAGAGGGCCCTGTGGTGATCAATAAAGACGTTTGCATCGGCTGCGAGTACTGCATCCATGCCTGCCCTTGGGAGGTCATCACGAAAGACGACATCAGCGGCAAAGCCACGAAGTGCACGATGTGCAGCGACCGCATGAGCGAAGACAAACAGCCTTTTTGCGTGCAAGCGTGCCCCGCAGGCGCGCTGGATTTCGGCATAAGCGAGGAGATCTCGAGCAAAGCGCAGACGCAGGCGCAAGCGATCGGCGGTTACACTTACGGCGACAAGGAAGCCGGAGGTGGCAGCGTTATTTACGTCCTCAAGGAGAGCAAAGAAAAGTACGGTATACGCAACGTGAGTTCGAAAAAGTTCCCAAAGCATCGGATCCCTTTGAGTCTCATGCTTAAAGATCTTTTCACGCCACGCTGCGGCATTTCCGGCAAGCTCAAGGCCTTGTACCTGGCGATCATTCATCCCAGGCGGCTCATCTACCGGTATTTCTCGTGAAAAACGGAAGCCCGTCTCGGAAGCGCGGAAGTTCATATGGAGATGCCTTTTGTTGAGTCATCATTCCCGCGAAACCGGCAATCCAGGTTTTCCCTGCTTCCTCCCTGGATTCAGAGAAAAGCGAGAGCCTGCCCAAGCCCGATTTTTTTCGCCGCTCAAGCAGCTCTTCTTGCGACAGCACTGGGCACAATGCTCACCACTGGCGCGCATGCTGAAAAAATCCGCACGGCGATTCCGCAGGCGAATCTCAATTATCTTTCCATTTACGTTGCCGAGGCTCGCGGGTTCTTCAAAGACGAAGGGCTGGATAACGAGACGGTGGTCATTTCGGGACCGCTTGCCACCGCGGCGCTCCTCAGCGGCGATGTCGATTTTAGTGGCGGCGGCGGCAGCGGTATGCGAGCAGCGCTGAAAGGCGCTCCGGTGAAGGGCATCTATTTCCAAACTGAGAAGGTCACCTTCTATTTAGTCGCTGACCCGAGCATTAAGACCCCAGCAGACTTGAAAGGAAAGAGAATTGCCGTCGGCAGTCCCGGCGATACTCAGGACCGCATCATAGGAATGTTTGCCGAACGAGGCGGCGTACCGGCGAAAGACTTGATCCGTATCTCCATGGGCTCGGATACGAAGAGTAGGATCACTGCCATCAAGTCCGGCGCGGCCCATGCGGCTGTCGTCGACCCCGGCGGCCTTGTGTTTGCGCAAAAAGAGGGATTGGTATCTCTTGGTTTTCTCGGCGATATCTTTCCCATGCCGTTTCAAGGCTTCGTCACGCTCGACAAGAAAATTCGCGAGAACCCCGGGCAAATTAAGCGCTGGCTGCGCGGAGCCATACGCGGACTTATGTTTGTCCGTGACAAGCCTGAAGAATCTGTCGATATCGGCGTGAAGAAGCTTCAGCTCGGCAGCGCGACACGCGCTATGCTCCTGGATGGCACTCGCAATTACGTGCGCGCCTTGCCGTCGGGCGTACCGGGTCTACCCACCGCGGAGGGAGTCAAAAATTTTCTCGAATACGACATCAAAATCCCCATGCAGATCAAGGACGACATAGCGCCCGAGCGGTTGCTCCATCTGCAGTTGGTCGAAGAGGTAAAAAAAGAATTGGAAGCAGCACAAAGGAGAACGGCAAAGTGAACTCCGAAAAGGAATTGCGCGAACAGCTCGCCACCTGCACGCGAATTCTGGCGATGCAAGGCATGATCGGCGTTTTCGGTCATGTGAGCGCCTATCAACCTGAAACGAAAACCGTCTTCATTACACCCGGGATGGGATCTGACAAAGCGACTCTGCGCCCGGATGACATGGTAGCGACGGATCTCGACGGAAAACCGCTTGGGGGAAAAGAAGGTCCGCCTGTGGAATGGCCGATTCACACGGCGATCCATGGCGCGCGCGCGGATGCGCTTGCGATAGCGCACCTGCACACTCCGTACGCGACCCTTTTCACCATCGCGAAACGCAAGTTCCAGCCGGTCACCTTGCAGGGAGCGATTTTTGCCGATGGCGTGCCCTTTTACGCTGAGGCTCAGCTAATCACCACGCCAGAGCGCGGCCAGAAGTTGTTGCAAACAATTGGCAACAAACGCGCCGTCTTGCTGCGCGGTCACGGCATCGTGGTTGCCGGCGCGAATTTAGAAGAGGTGCTCTACACTTCGTTGGTCTTGGAAGATGACGCGAAAAAATCCTGGCAAGCGGCCAGCTTGGGTGAAGTTGGAATCATTGGTGAAGAAGAATGCCGCGCTTTCGGCGCCGAGATCGCCCTCGCACGCCGCGCGCAGCGCGCCTGGAATTATTTCTCAAGCCTCGAGAGCCGTTGGGACCGTCAGCCTAACACGGGTAAATGCGAGCTGTTCCCATAAAAATAAACGTTCCAGATGTTCCAATCGTTCCAGCAGTTACAGTCGTTCGGAAGCGGAACCAACGCTTGGAACGGTTGGAACGACTGGAACAAGGAGAAATATAATGAGCGAAGGCGTTCGTCTTTACGCGGGCACGCAGGAAGGTTTGATCATCTGGCGCTCGACCCAAAACGGATGGCAAGAAGTGGCGCGGCATTTCCCTGACGGTATCATCGATTCCATTCATGGTTGCGCGCACTCTTCCGAGAGGATCTTCGTGGGAGTCACGCACGACGGTCTGTATCGCAGCATCGACGCGGGGAAGAGTTGGACAAAAGTCCTTGACGGCGACATCCGTTCGGTGACGGTGGACCCAACAAACGACAATGTCGTCTACACAGGAGTCGAGCCGGTGGCGCTGTTTCGCAGTGAAGACGGCGGTGATCAATGGCACGAAATCACCAGCCTAAAGTCGCTCCCTCATAGCGTGCGCAAGAACTGGTGGTATCCCCAGCCACCGCACCACGGCCACGTGCGCAACATCCATGTCCACCCGGAAAGTCCTAGCACAATCTATTTGTGTCTCGAACATGGCGGCATCATTCGCAGTTTCGACCGCGGCGAAACTTGGGAAGACGTCAGCAGAGGGATCGATTATCTCGACATTCACGTAATCTCGAACTTTCCTAAGCGCGCCGACCAGTATTTCGTCGCATCGGCCCGCGGCTTCTTTACCAGCAAAAAACCTGAACAGGGCTGGGTGCGCGCGGAGAACGGCATGACCCGCGACTACTTCCACGATTTTATTTTTCTTAATGACCCGCAAACTAGATCACCCGTAATGTTGATCACTGCGGCGGACGGCTCGCCGGGCTTTTGGCGCCGCGAGAACCGCGGCGCGCGCGCCGCAATCTTCAAGAGCACCAATGGCGCACAGTCTTGGACACGTGTCACCGACGGCCTCCCTGATGACCTCGACTCAATGATCTGGGCACTGGTTCATCATCCAACGGATCATCGCGCCGTCTTTGCCGGGTTTGGGAATGTCGCGCGGGGTCATGCGTCCGGCGCTGGCGGCGCAGGGGATCTGATGATCAGCCGCGACATGGGCGACAGTTGGGAACGACTAAGTATACAGCTACCTGCCGATCGCGTGCTCTGGGCGGCAGCCGATTAAGCGAACGCTTTGCGTTGGCGTTGCAATGTTCCAACAGTTCCAATCGCTCCAAGCGTTTTGAACTCAGAGATGGTTGAACACAACCGGCGCGATTGATGAATGTCATGCTAGCAAAGCGAAGCATCTCGCATTTTACGGTGTTACGAAGACGAGATTCTTCGCTTCGGCTCAGAATGACCTTCTGACACACTCAATCTGCGAGGCTCGATGAAGGTGGCTTCTTGAAGCTTGGAACGACTGGAACCAGCAAAAAGTCTAGCGAGGCAGCACAATGTCAATGATGAATTCGGATTACGCCAATTTCTTTCCTAAGGTGCGCAAATCGCGCCTGCCGGGCGGCTACATGGGGAAAGTGTTGCGCGTGGACATGAGCTCCGGAAAACTTTCGGATCTTAACCTCCCGGAAGAGCCATTGCTGCGGAAGTATTGGGGCGGGCAACTCTTCGCCGAATATGTCTTGTTGAACGAGCTGCCGCTGGGTATCGACGCGTACGATCCGGCAAGCGTCATCGTCGGCATGACCGGACCGATCACCGGGACGGGCTTCACCCCCGGCGGCACCAAAACCTGTTTCGTCTATCTGAGTCCGGCCACCAAGTACACTCTTGGTCGCGGCGCCACCAGCGGCTACTTCGGGACCTCTTTGAAAGCGGCTGGCTACGACGGGCTAATCATAACCGGCGCGGCGCAAGAACCCACCTATCTCTACGTCGGCGAGGACAAAGTCGAATTGCGGCATGCCGGCCATGTTTGGGGAAAGGGCATCAGAGAAACAGAAGAGACTTTGCGTGCCGACTCCGGGCACCTCGACGCGCGCGTCGGCTGCATCGGTCCTGCGGGCGAGAACCTCATTCGCGCTGCCATGCTGGTCAACGACTATAATCACACGGCCGCGCATGGATTAGGCGCGGTGATGGGGTCGAAGAAACTAAAAGCGATTGTGGCGTGGGGAACCAAACGGCCCCGCGTACATGATAAAGCGAAGCTCATCGATGCCGGAGTGCGCTGGGCGAAGGCCATACAGCCGAGGAAAACCACCGTCAAGAAACGTTTGACCAGCGTTGGCCACGGCGAAGACTGGGGCGCAATCACAAAGCTCAACTGGCGCAGCACCATCATCACCGACGAAGCCAAAGGACTCGATCAGAATCGGGTGACTCTTCGCCCCTGCTTTCAGTGTCCGCGCATGTGCCCCTGGGATGTGGAAATCGGCGAGGGCCGCTTCAAGGGGAAGATCGGCCATTTCAACGCGGGCAGCGAGTGGATGGACACTTTTTATAATCTCGGCTTCAAGGGAAATGACGTGCTTTACCTGTCAGAGCGCATCAACGATCTCGGCATCGAGTGCAGCCACTACGCTTGCGGCGCCGGTCTGGCGTTCGAGGCTTGGGAAAAGGGAGTACTGGGTCCGGACAAAACTGATGGCCTCAGATTGGAATGGGGCAACCTCGAAGCTGTCGAAACTTTGCTGGAGCGTTGCGCGCGGCGTGAAACCTGGCTCGGCAATGTCCTTGCTGACGGACCGAAGGAGCTCGCCGAAGAGCTAGGCGGCGAGGCGAAAAATTGGGTGGTGCACACCAAGGGCGGCACGCCGCCCAGCTCTTCGGCGAGCTCCTTCGGTCCGTCAGCAAGGACATTGCCGAGCCAGGTTTCACGCCGCGCGCAACGCTCCA
>DATACQ010000950.1:0-1565 GCA_036258955.1 Binatia bacterium | reverse complement strand
CAGCCGGGAGATGTTTTCATTAGTGTCGGGCTAGGAGAACGCCAATGACTGACCGGGCCTATAAATCTTTTCGTCAGGACGAATTGGAATACCAATACAATCCGCGCGTTTCGGTGCCGGAATTCCCGCAACTGGCGAAGGTAAGATCGGCGCAGGCACGCAAAGTGCGAGAATCCGCGAAGTCGTGGCTCAACATCCCGTACGGTAGCTCGGCGCGGGAAGCATTGGATATCTATGCCGCGGATAGAGCCGGCGGGCCGGTCCTTGTTTACATCCACGGCGGCTACTGGCGCAGCGGGACGAAAGAAGATAATGCGAACTTCATACCGGCGTTCACCGAGCGAGGCGCAACAGTCGTTCTCGTTGAATACGATTTGTGCCCGAAGGTGACGGTAAGCGATATCGTGCGGCAAACGCGCGCTGCCATTGCCTACACATTTCGCAACGTGATCCGTTGTGGCGGCGATCCGTCCAGATTCTACATCTCCGGCCACTCGGCCGGCGGGCATCTGACGGCTATGGCCCTCGCCAACGACTGGGAGAAAGAAGGCTTACCAAAAAACTTCATCAAGGGCGCTGTAGCTATGTCCGGGGTGCACGATCTCGATATGGTGATGCACATCAGCGCCAATGAAGAAATCCGCATGACGCCCGAAATTGCGAAACAGAATAGCCCGTTTCTAAAGCCGCCGGCTGTTAACTGCCGGTTGCTGGTTGCCGTTGGTGGAGAGGAGCCGGAGGGCTGGAAGCAGATGTCGAAGGACTATTTCGAGTTCTGCAAACACCGCGACATAAAAGCGGAGTATCTAGAGGTGCCGGGCGCGAATCACTATACGATGTCCGAACATCTCGGAAACCCGGCGAGCCCAGTAGCGCAGGCGATCTTCAAATTGATGGAAATCTAGTTTGTGTTCGTTCGTGCTCGTGCTTGTTTCGGACACGGACGGAGCGCCATCATCTGTCTAGCCATTGACCGGATCATTGGGTTATGCTCCGCTCACCCAATCTTCGAATCTCATGGGATCGAAGGAGAAGGGCGGGTTTAAAACCCGCCCCTACTAGTACTAGTACCGGCTTGGCGGCATATGATCAGACCGGACACAGCGCCAGCGATTTATTGCATTACTCGGCCTCCTTGGATGCCTCTGTAGTGAAAAATTCCGAGCTTGAAAACCGCTTCAGCACGCCGCCGATTCAAATTACGGACACCTCGTAGCCTCCGCTGCCCTTCTGCTCAGGCGGGAAAAGGTCCCAGGATTCAATCCATTGTCGCGTCCGGTCGAAGACTGGCTTTGGGTACGGCTCGAAGATGATGCGCTCACCTGGCCCGAACTGTCGAACATCAATCAGAGAATGATAACGTTCCGGAAGCTCCCGCAGGAAATAGTGCTTGTAAGCCTCCGGTTCCAAGTCGATGTCATGTTGGGCGCGCCGCAAAGCTTCAAAGTAGCGCTCCACATCCCGTAGGTCGGCTTGCTCGGTCACTAGGTGGCCGATCATGAACGTAGTGTCGAGAATTTTTTTGAACCCGAGCTGCTCCGCGACGTAAAAGGGAGCGCCAAACA
>DATACQ010000949.1:0-3855 GCA_036258955.1 Binatia bacterium | reverse complement strand
CGTTCACTACCTCAATCAATTCTTTGGCGGATTGGGCGGAGAAGAAAAGGCGGGTGTCGGATTGGAAGCCCGTGAGGGAGCCGTGGGCCCGGGAAAGCTTCTAGAGCAGCTTTCCCGGGCCCACGGCTCCTTCACGGGCTTCCAACCCGACACCCGCCTTTTCTTCTCCGCCCAATCCGCCAAAGAATTGATTGAGGTAGTGAACGATTCGCATGTTGAACTCCTGAGTCACTAAGCGTTAGCCAATAGCCATTAGCCAATAGGCAATAGTTGCGCGCAGCAGACTGCGCCCGTGAAACACCTCACGCCATTCCACCTAGTGGCTATTGCCTAATGCCTGATGGCTATTGCCTTTCTAAATAACTTAGCCACTAGCCAATAGGCATTTAGCCAGTAGGTCTGAGATCACCTCAGGTCGTCCCACTATTGCCTAATGCCTGGTGGCTATTGCCTTTCTTAATACACCATCGACCGTAATCTTGATGCGCCCTGCTGATTCGCCACGCCCGAGACGTTGAGTGATTCTATTTCCAATGGGCCGGCGAGCAACTCTGCCATACCACTATTCGCTGCAATCACGCGCTCGGCCCGCGGCAGCTGCCATTTCGTGCTATTGCCGCCGATACAAACGATCGCGTTGACCTCGGGAAAATTGAACAGCAAAGCCGATTCGACGCGCCGGTCGCGCGCGAGATCGGTAACCTGCACCACAGTCTTGATGCCCATCTTCTCCAGCAAGCGTGCGGTTTCCGACAGGTCGGTATGGGGCACGCCGCCGCCGAATTTCGTCAGCACGGCAGCGTCAGCTTTCAGCACCCATTGAGTGATATTCGCGGCAAAACAACAGTTGCGCTCCCGATCGAAATTATCAGCGGAGGCAACGGTTGCTACGGTGCCCACGAAGTTTAGCTCTCCGGCCCTATGGCGCCGGTACAGCTCGGTTATCACCGGATGGTTTTGGTAGAAGTAAGTTTCGGCGCCACCAAGCGAGCAATGGTAAGAAGTAACCATCGCCCCATCCAGCCATTCGTTCGGGTGTAGCGCCACAGGCAACATGCCGTCGGTGTTCGCGCCGTAGAGAATCTGCTCGCCCTGCTCGGGCTTGCGCTGGCGCGAAAAAATCTGACCGATATAAGCGACTCTCGGGAGCGCGCCGCGGTCTTCACCCCCGCCGATGGTCAGATCCTCAGTGCGCGCCGGCGCTTGCTCAAAGCCGGCTCGCGCCAGATATACTGCGAGCTTTAACTGGGCGGTGCGGTAGGCGCGCTGCCGGGCATGTCCGGGTAAATCGGTCCTCGTGCGCGGAACGACGATAAGATGACATAATGAACCGTAGTGCGAGCGCGTTGCCGGCTCGCCGCTCATCTCCAGCACGTAACCCGTGGCACCCCGCGACTCGCCCGGCGATTCCTCGCACAGCATGGTCACCGCGGCGCCGTCAAGGACATGGGTTTTGCCCGAGCCGGCGGTTGCCGGCGCGCCCAAGATGCCGGGCCAATCGGGGCTCGATCCCGGCGCTTTTGCTCTTGGTTCGACGATGTCGAACACCGGTCCGGCGCGCAGGCTTTCGCCGGGACGAGCCAGAGCAAGCTCAACTCGCTCAAATGCGTCATCCTCAAGTACCAGCCGGCGCAGTTCTTCCGTGTTTAAGCTAAGCGCCGTGCCTTGAAGCCGCGTACTATCCGCCAAACGAATTTCACTTATGGGATGAAAGGCAAGAGTTAACTGCATAACGATTCCGGCTGCATAATTTCTATGACATCACGCTCGAAATCTTCCGCGTTGTTTCAGAGACGGTTTAAACAGCGCGGACAAAATCCGCTTCTTAAAGGAAGCCGGGAAAATTTGCTCATTCGGATTCGCTGCTGGAAATCCCTCCTGACCTCCCTTTGACAAAGGGAGGGATTAAAGTCCGTGCCTCCGATCAGTTACAAAGCAAGCGTTGTACTTTTTGTCCGCCTTTCCTAAAAGATATCAAAGGGGCTTTGAAATACATTGCGATCAGTGCAACCGCGCCGGGGTTAGTCTAGTGCTCGGCTGAAAAACTTGTCAATACAAGTTGCTATCGCGGATCCCACGCCTTGACAAGCGGCGATTGGCGGCATTAGGCTGCGCTCAGTAGCGATCGGTTCTCTGCACAGCGCCAAACTAGCGAAAGGAATACCATGGCAAAGAACGGTTTCAAGGTATTCGACAGCGACATGCACATCATGGAGCCGCCTGATCTGTGGGAACGTTATATCGCACCCGAATTTCGCTCACGCGCGCCGCGTGGCCGGACATCCGAAAACGTACGCGATCTCGGTTTGCTATTTCCCAGCCCATCGCAAGCCGCACTGCGCACCCGGGGCACTCCTCACAAGGGTCGCAATTATGAAAAAAATCAGGATATCTATCGCGATCACTCGGCACGCGGTTGGACAGGAGAAGTTCAGCTCGAGGCCATGGACGTCGAAGGCATAGACGTTGCCGTGCTGTTTCCGACCCGCGGCTTGGGAGTGCTCACCTATCCCGATCACGACTCGCGCTTCGCGGCTGCGTTGGCGCGCGCCTACAATGACTGGCTGCACGATTTCTGTTCCGCCGATCCCGATCGGTTGCTCGGCGCCGGCATGATCTCCATCTACGATATCAATGATGCCATCCAAGAAGCCCATCGGGTCGTGGAACAGTACGGTTTTCGCTCTGTTTTTCTACGCTCGAACATCATCAACGGCAAGAACTGGTACGATTCGTATTACGAGCCGCTTTGGAACACGCTCGAGGAGCTGAACTTGCCGCTCGGTTTCCATGAAGCGTCGGCATCGCGCTCGCGCCAGGCGGCGGAGCACTTCGAACCCAACTTCGGCCTGCGGCGCGTTTACGCTCAGCCCTTCGAGCAAATGATGGGAATGGGCGCGTTTCTCGGCGGCGGTATTCTCGAGCGTCACCCGAAAATGCGCGTCGCGTTTCTGGAAGCAAATTGCTCGTGGCTCCCTTGGCTCCTGTGGCGCCTTGACGAAGGCTACGAGCGCGAAGGCGATATTTTTATGCCCGAGCTTACGATGAAGCCGAGCGATTATTTCAGACGGCAATGCTGGATTTCCGTGGAACCCGATGAAACGCCGGCGCGCTACACAATCGCTGAATTTGGTTGTGATCAGCTGGTCTTTTCCACCGACTATCCTCACGGCGATTCCAAATATCCCCACGCGGTGGAGAGTTTTCTCGAGCTTAACTTGCCCGAGGAGGATAAGCGAAAAATACTTTGGGACAACTGCGCGCGCTTTTATGCGCGCCCAGAGCCCGCCCGTGTGGGGCAAAGCGGACACAACACTTTACCGATCCAGCCATAGGAGGACCCATGGAAACTCAAGCACAAACTGAATCCAAAGCTCAGACGCAGAGCGAGAACGCGATGGAGCGCTTCGTGCGCAAAACCCGGGAGTTGTTCGCCGGGGAGCCCGATTTAGATAAACGTTGGAATTCCTTGCGGCCGATCCTCGCCGAGCTCTTGTCCGATCCTGACGTTATAGCAGCGTCGAAAAATTGGCCGGACTGCGTGCCGGCGGATGGACGGGCGGAAAATCTGCTGTTCTACGAAGATCCGGATTACGGTTTCGCCATTAACGGCCTCACCAAAGGCGAAGCGCGCCATGGCCAGCGCGCGCGCATCCACGATCACGCGCACATCTACACGCTTTACGGCGTGCTCGATGGCCGTGAAAGGATCGTGCGCTACGATCGTCTCGACGACCGCTCGAAGCCGGGCTACGCCGAGATTCGCGAATCATCCGATGTGCTCGTCGGCCCGGGCGAAATTGATCTGGTGAAACCGTACGAGATCCACACCGAGATCACCGTCGGCGAACGCAC
>DATACQ010000948.1:0-2449 GCA_036258955.1 Binatia bacterium | reverse complement strand
GTTGTGAGCTCTCGATGATCAGCGGCGAAGTAGAAGCTACTATTCCGGATTAGCTCCTGAGTGCAAAGTTGGCACGAACGGTAATCTCCTTATCTGAACCCGGATTCCGCAGTTGAAACTAGCTACCGCGCGAGCGAGGAACGAGCCTGAAGGTGCGAAACACCCAAGCATGCAGTTTCAAAGTCTTCCGCCCTTCTCGCCATCTACTATAAAGTTTGAGGAGCGCACACGCACTACTGATCGGTGACCCATCAGAGGCAGAGTCTATTGGCTTCGCTACGTAAGATTTGCTCCTCGCCGTTGTATCAGACCTAACTGCGGAATTCGGGCTGAATCCAGTATGCACTCCGCATCAGTTTTTGGCTTCCAGTTCGGTCAGTCTTTGGCGCAAGGCGCGTTCTTCCTCCCATCGGCTGGTTTCGTCACGAATAACTGCGACGATTAACTGAACCTCATGGCTCGGCCCGTAGAGCAATGCGACCGTGAAGGCGATGGAGAGGCGGCGGCCATCCTTGTGCACGGCAGGCACTCGAAGCAGGTCTGCGCCGTAACGCGTCTGGCCGGTCTGCATGACTTTCCTGTACCCTTCCCAGTGGCGGCCGCGAAGACGTTCAGGAATAATCAGATCGAGAGATTGTCCAAGCGCTTCCGCTTCCGTGTAGCCGAAAATTCGCTCGGCGGCGGGATTCCATAAAACGATCGAGCCATCGGGTGCCGCTGCGACGATCGCATCACCCGCCGCCTGTAAGAAAGCTTCAAAATCGAATGGTTGCTTTACCATCGCATTCTCCCTATGACGCGCGGCTAGTCTCGCCGACGTAAGGTTCGTGCAGTTTGACCGGAGCCACGCTCTTTGGCCGCAGTTTTAGATTGAGCATCTCGACGAAGACGGAGAACGCCATAGCGAAGTAGATGTAACCCTTGGGAATGTGCCGGTCTAACCCCTCAGCTATCAGCGTGAATCCTATGAGCAGCAAAAAGCTTAGCGCCAACATCTTAACGGTCGGATGGCGCTCGACGAACTCAGAAATTGGCCCCGCAAACACCAGCATACCGAGAACCGCCACGACCACCGCTGCGACCATCACTCCGAGGTGCTCAGTCATGCCCACGGCGGTGATCACCGAGTCCAGCGAAAAAACGACGTCGAGTAGAAGAATCTGTACGATCACGCTTGTGAAGGTTATCTTGCGATTCGCGGCTGAGCCGTGCCCCTCCTCGCCCTCAAGCCTTTCGTGTATCTCGTAAGTGCTCTTGGCAATTAAGAATAGCCCGCCTGCGAGGAGGATGAGGTCACGGCCCGAAATCTCCTGTCCGATAACTGTAAAGAGCGGCGCGGTCAAACGGATGATCCAGGAAATCGAGAAGAGCAGCGCAAGGCGCATCAGCATGGCTAGCGCCAGTCCGACGGTGCGTGCCCGCCCCTGCTCGGCCGTGGGCAATTTGCCCGCAAGAATTGAGATGAAGATGATATTGTCGATACCCAACACGAGTTCGAGAACGGTGAGGGTCAAAAACGCGATCCATATCTGCGGGTCCGTCAGCCATTCCATAGCTATAGACTCCTTTGTCTTGGCGATAAGAGTAGATAAGAGTAGTAGTCACATGCGAGCGCTCGGCGCGTGCTTTTTGTGCGCCACGAACCGGACCCGCCCAATGGAAAACACCTGTTTTAATGTTTATGAGTACGTTGGTGTTGTCAACGTGAGGCTGTCCTATAAGCGACCGCAGCGATTTGGGGTTTTCACTATGCAGTGGAAAGGGTAAATACCTCGCGAGAAAATCGCTAGCCCCATTTCGCCGCCAAGCTCCGGGACGACACGTGATGGTTGCCGATCGAAGAGCAGCGCATCCGCCGAGATCCTGCTGGACAAGGGGGGTTCGAACCTCGTAACAAAGCCGCGCAGCTTTCAGTGACTCCGAAGAGCTTGGCTAACGCTCGCGGCGGCTGGCGAGTTGTCATGCTTGTTACTCTTGCTCGACACGCGCCGAGCTGCGTTGCTCCGCTTCTACGTTGCTGAAGGCCACGTGGTACTGAATCAGGCCGGAGGTATTGGCAAGGTAACCCGGCTGCAGCTCCAGGACCATGAAGGCTTCGTCAGGTACGTTGTAGGCACACGTTAAGCCGAACTGGCTAGCGGTGGAGAAGCCAAAGCGCGGGTAGTACTCAGGGTGTCCGAGAACGACGATTGAGCCGACGCCTAGTTGCCGGCAGCGGTCGAGGCCGGCGTGAACGAGCGCGGAGCCAATGCCCTGGCGCTGGTAGCACGGCGTAACTGCCAGCGGCGCCAGCCCCATGATTTTTAGATTTGGGTGACCGGCGAGCGAAACGGGCGAGAACATGATGTGACCGACCACTCTGTCAGCCGCTTCTGCGACGAGCGAAACAACCGGGCGCGCTTGCTCACGCAACGCGTCCACAAGATCCGCCTCCGCACGCGTCTCGAAT
>DATACQ010000947.1:0-2103 GCA_036258955.1 Binatia bacterium | reverse complement strand
CGACACCGGCAACGTGAAAATTCTAAAATACGTGGCCGTTCACGACATCGGCCAACCGATTCACAAAGCCGCCGTCGAAGGTCAGATCGAGGGCGCCGCGGCGATGAGCATCGGCCAGGCGCTCTGTGAACAGGTCGTCTTCGATAAGGACGGCAGGACGATGAATCCCAGCTTCGTCGATTACCTGATGCCGACCATCAATATGATGCCGCGCATCGAAACAACTTTGGTCGAAGGCTATCCCGGCGCGGGGCCCTACGGTGCCAAAGGCGCCGGCGAAATAGCCTGCGTCCCGCCCATGGCGGCGATCGCGAACGCGATCTTCAACGCCACCGGTGTGCGCGTGAATAAACTGCCGCTCAGTCCGGAAAATGTGCTGCGCGCGTTGAAAGAGGCCGGCAAAGCATAAAACCGGACTCTTCCAGTAGCGCGGAGCCGGATTCCCTAGGGGCAGGTCGCGACCTGCCCCTATTTCTTTTTGGCGGCCGACACCCCAAAACTGTGGCGGCCGTTCGTTCGGCCTCCTCAATCAACAGTGAAATCTGCAGCCTCTTGATCACCCTCCTGTGAGAGTATAGAAGAACGACTGCTTGGATCAGGAACATCAATAGACACGTGATTTGTTAAAACCACTTGGCTTTTGCAAATTTTACTCCGGGAGAACTCAAGCGATGTGGGCAAAATTCCTGTCCGGTTTTTTCCTGTTTTTCTTCTACTGGCCAAATCATGGTCCCTCGGCGAATGAATTCTTCCGCTGGTTCGACGAGAAGGGAACCATTCACTTCGCCGACCACCCGCAGTCGATACCCGAGCGGTACCGGAACCAGAGTCCGAAACACCAAGGAACACTTTTCCGGGACGCTGCTCTCATCGCGCCGGTATCAAGAATCGAGCAAGCTCAAGTTGCTGATCCACAAAAAGTCTTAGTCAATCTGACGAGGGATGACGGGCGTCTGCTCGTTAATGGCACCGTTAACCATCACAACTTCGTTCGCTTCATCGTCGATACCGGCGCGAGCATGACTATGGTACCAGCGAGCGTAGCTTCGCGGCTGGGGCTCGATACCAAACGAGCCCTGCTGATGGAAGTTCGCGGCATAGGCGGAGTCATCGAGGGCAGGCTCGTAGAGATCGACAGTCTAAGAGTCGGCAATGCGGAGGCAAGAAATTTCGACGTTGTTGTTATCGAAGACGGCCTGCGAGGGATGGGACTTCTCGGAGCGGACTTTCTAAGTCGATATCAACTGGATATCAATTACACCCGCGAACAAATGGTTTTGCATCAGGGTGAGGGTTCATACGACGGCTATCCGGCCGCATGGTGGCAGGAAAAATTCCGTCTTTATCGCCGACTCAAGCGAACCTATGAACAGCGGATCAAACAAAACGAGGATCACCTCAGGAGTCTTGGCATCAACCCCGCCCAGCGGAGCTCGGCAGGCGGCTACACCGGGAAGGTAAATCCTTTGCGGCCGATCTGGGATGAAATCAAAGCGTACGAGACTTACCTCGCACTCCTGGAAAGGAAAATAGGCGATCTGCAATTTCGCGCCAATCGCGCCGAGCTGCCACGGCACCTACGGGACTAGACGACCCGATTCGAGTCTTTAGAAACTGGCGAACGTGCGATCGTGGAAGAGCCGGAGGAGAGACGAGAATGGCGTGAGCACCAAAAAGCCCACGACATGCATATTAAAGTTCTCTTTGACTCCAGGAGAAAGTGCTGCGGGGCTGACGGCAAATCGTCTGGCTTTGTTGACGTAAATATCGAATTGCATTTTAAGAAACCGAACAGTATTTTCTACATCCCTAACCCATGTTTGCGGGCTTGCACTTTTTGCATCATTCTTTTCGCTTGGATCCTCCCAAAGACATTCAGAGACTGGTCAAGGAGTTGCCTTGCTTGCTTGCGATCGCCACGATCGTTGCGTAAAAGATGCATTTCCGCCAATTCAAATAGCGCCCTTGCCTCGTAATAGGGCAGCTTATACCGGCGGTGGATGTCCACTGCTTCGTGGAATGCCTCGTTTGCTTTTTCCCATCGCTTATTGGCGACGGATAGAATACCCTCGGCCAGAAACACCTCTCCCAGGAGACCGCACC
>DATACQ010000946.1:0-3423 GCA_036258955.1 Binatia bacterium | reverse complement strand
GACCGCTCCGATCGTGCTCGTCGTGGAATCAGCGGAGGGCACCGTCTGTGAGCTGCCCCTCGGGGACCTGCGCGCGGCGGGCCATCGCTTGAGTGACAGCGCCCGCGCGAGCCTCATTGAGAAGTATCAGCTGTTTACCTGCCAGCCGGTGGCACACTAGCGCAGGGCGGCCGCCCTCGAGCGGCCCGGCCCTGCCACCTGTGATGTCGGGCCTCACCACTCGATACGGAGGGGATGATCGGTAGGGCAGGATGGGTGAGATGGCCATTTATAGGTACGAAGCCGCCAGGAGGAGACTATTTATGATGGCATTCGCCGCGATGGAACCGGAGCGTCTGGCATTCCTCTCCGAACTCTACACCCGCAGTGCCGGCGACGCGCACCAGGGGGTGCCCTATGAGGCGCTGATCGACGCCCTGGGGTTCGACGAACGCGTGACGAAACGCATCCAACGTGAGCTGGAACGGGAAGGGCTCGTGGACCTGACCACCGTCCCGCCGATGACCCACCTGCGGCGTCCCGTCATGGACCACGCGCCTCGGCATCGCCGTCAGCAGACGATCGGCATGACCCCCCACGGGATGCGGCTCATGGAAGACCTCTTGGCGGCGCGTGCGGACACGGCCCGCCTCACCCCCTCGGCGTCTGCCCCCGCGTAAGGCGGTCAGAACACGGACGAAACAGCCGAACTTTCCGCGCATCCTGGCAACGCCCAGCGCGAAGGTTGCCCCCATTCCGGGCCACGACGGAGCGCTGGCCCCGGACTCCCGCCAGGCGATGTACCGCCTCCAAGTGCCACTTCTCACCCGGTCGAGGATGCCGGCGACGCAGCTGGTTGGCATAGACCTGCCCGAACTTGCGGCACCAATAGCGCACAGCCTCGTACGTCAGGATGACGCCGCGCTCGGCCATCAGCTCTTCGACGTCACGGTAGCTGAGACAGAAGCGAAAGTACAACCAGACACAGTGGCTGATAATCTCGGCAGGAAACCGATGGCGCTTATACCGGTTGAATATGGGTCGTGGATTCATGCCGCGAGTATGTCACACCAGACGGCCGCGGGGAAGGGGCTCGTTAATTTGACAGTGCCTTTCTAAGGGGCAATAAACATGGCAAAGAATTTAAAGCTTTTTGACTTCGACAATAGTTATGCGCGCCTGCCGGAGAGGTTTTACCGCCGTTGGATGCCCACACCGGTAAGCAGGCCCAGTCTTCTGGTATCTAACTATGCGCTTGCTTCGGAATTGGGAGCACGCAGCGAATGCTTGGACGCGGCGCAGCTGGCAGAAATCTTCGCCGGTAATCGCATGCCCGAAGGAGCCGATCCGCTTGCCATGGCCTATGCCGGACATCAGTTCGGGCATTTCGTCCCGCAACTCGGTGACGGCCGCGCCATTCTACTGGGAGAGGTGCTGGATAAACATGGCGTTCGGCGGGATATTCAACTTAAAGGATGTGGACAAACGCCGTTTTCGCGTTTGGCGGACGGAAGAGCCGCGCTCGGGCCGGTGATTCGCGAATATATCGTCAGCGAGGCTATGCATGCGCTTGGTATTCGAACGACACGATCACTGGCTGCCGTCACGACCGGTGAGACGGTGTACCGCGAAACTTTGCTGCCTGGTGCGGTACTAACGCGAGTGGCTGCAAGCCATATACGTATCGGGACGTTCGAATATTTTGCGGCGCGCGGCGACTGGGAAGCGGTGCGACGCCTGGCCGATTATACGATGGACCGTCATTATCCCGAGGCCAAAGCAGCCGTGAATCCTCATGTCGCATTGCTCGGATACGTCCTCGAAGCGCAGGCTGCCCTGGTGGCGAGCTGGATGCATGTCGGCTTTATCCATGGCGTGATGAATACGGATAACACGGCGCTCTCGGGCGAAACCATCGATTACGGTCCCTGCGCGTTCATAGATCATTACGATCCGCGCATGGTCTTCAGTTCCATCGATCTTCAGGGCCGCTATGCCTTTGGCAACCAACCGCCTATCGCCCAATGGAACCTCGCGCGTCTGGCGGAAACGCTGCTGCCGCTGCTGGATTGCGATATCAACAAGGCGGCAGGCATGGCAGAGGAAGTGATTTCTACCTTCCCGGAACGTTTCAGGCAGTACTGGCTGACCGGTATGCGCAAGAAACTCGGTTTTTTTACGGAAGAAGAAACCGATGCGCTTCTCATCGAGCAATTGCTGAGCCTGATGCATCGTAGCGGTGCGGATTATACGCTGGCGTTCAGGCGGCTCTGCGATGCGGCGGATGAAAAAGCCGACGATGCGGCGTTACGGCAGTTCTTTACGGAGCAACAGGATTTCAGCGAATGGATGAAGCATTGGCGTCGACGGCTCGGACATCAAACACAATCCGCCACGGAGCGTTCGCAGGCGATGCGGCGGGTCAACCTCGCTTATATCCCTCGCAACCACCACATCGAACGGGCCATCGAAGCGGCCGTGCACCACGACGATTTCTCTCCGATAGAGCGGTTGCTCCAAGTCCTCGCCCACCCTTACCGCGAGCAGGCCGCCTTCGCCGAATATGCGGCCCCGCCTTTGCCGACGGAACGCGTGCAGCAAACGTTTTGCGGGACGTGATGTGGCGAGGATCTGTCGCGAATTTTCATTGGGAGGTCATCTGGGGTATGATCTCCCCCTCTGATTCAGCGTGCGTCACGAGGGCTCTGTCGCAAATTTTCATTTGAGGTGATTTGGGGTATGATCGCTCCCTCTGACTCATAGTGACAAGCGAGAGGGAGAGCGACAATGGCCGTGAGCTTCAAGAGCGCCCATTTCCCACAGGAAGTCATTCTCATGGGCGTGTGCTGGTATATGGCCTACCCCTTAAGCTATCGGCAGGTGGAAGAACTGATGGAGGAGCGCGGGGTGCGAGTCGACCACGCGACCATCCAGCGCTGGGTCCTGAAGTACAGCCCTCAGTTGGAAGAGGCGTTGGTTCTGTCGCAAAGTTCAATTTTAGGGGCAAAATCAGAAAATCGAGTCTCAGAAATTCAATAGCTTGCGGACTCAAAAATTCCTGAAAAAGCAATTTTGCGACAGAACCTTTCCTCTCGCTACTGCCTCATCAAGATCAAGAGTCTTTTTCTGCTCTTGTGGCTTTCCCATACACCCGCAACCGTTCTTCATGCAACCAGTATAGCATTGATAGATTTGGGAAAGTGCCGGGGTTTGTCGCGTGTCTCCCCTGCCGGGGGCGGCTGTGCCTCCACATGGCGGACACGCCGCAACGCTCCGCACAGCTCATTTGAAGAGCAAGCGCGACCCCTCTATCCTTCTGCCTCACGTTCCCGCTCGACTGCTCGGCACGATTGGGCACTGGAAGTCATTGTCACACAAGAGACAAATGAGGCTCAGGGGGTACGCTCCGAGTGTCTAGGCAGTGTACAGGCAACCCCCGGCAAC
>DATACQ010000945.1:0-2710 GCA_036258955.1 Binatia bacterium | reverse complement strand
GACTGCACGAAAGTCATCCCGGGCTTGTGCTCGAACGTTTTATTCAACCGCTGCGGAACCTGGCACCGCTCACGGCTACACGCCTCGATGCATCGGGACAGGCGCTCGAGTCGGTTCCGGCGGCACAGGTCGTGGACGGGCTCAAACTGTTTCGTCGGTGGAAAGCGGAGCCAACTTTTCTTAGAGATACTCTGCGGGTCACACCGCCGCCCACAGTGGCGGAGCTCGTGGCGGTGGAAGCGGAGCTCAGCCTTCTCGGACAGGCCGCCGATGCGGTGAGCGACGCGGTCCTCGCCGAGAGCGTGCATCAGGTGGTGCGCGGCAATTCTGTGCGCGCAGCCGCGACCTTGGATGCCGTTGAGCGCGGCGAAGCACCGCCGCCCGAGCTGGAAGTCCTGCGCACGCCGCGCTCAGGATCGGCTTTCACCCATAGGGTCGTGGTCCTGTGCGCCACGGATTCGAGCGTGCCGCAATGGCCGGCCGGCGCTGACCTGCCGCGCGCCGCTGCCGAACCGGCGCTCAACGCATGGGTGGCAAAACTGCTCGGAGATCCGCGTCATGTGCGCTGTCGCCTCGAGCGATTGGACTCAGCCACTTCTGCTGCGGTACCGCTCCGGGAAGTGCGGTTGAGCGAGCTTAAGCTTTCGCCTCTCGATATCTTTTACGCTTCGGAATCCACTGACGAGCTGCACCAGTCGGACGTCGAACAAGAAATTCTTTACGAGGCGCGGCGGAGCACGCCTGATTTGCCCATCGATGCCATTCTTCAGATAAACCCCGACCGGGACCCCTCGTGGCCTATGTCCGATTTGAGCTGGGCGGAATATACGCAGCTTGCCGAAAGCGCGCGCCGTTGTATCAGCGGCTGCCGTCCGCTGCAGGCGGCCGATTTGACCGTTGATCAAATCAATGCCGAGACCGACACGATCCAGGGCATCGATACTGCTGAGCTGAGACAGCGCGCCGACGCCGTGGTGGCGCGCTTGCGCGCCGCGGCGACTGCCCTCGATGGCTCCCTCGCGGCGGTAAGCGCGCCCCTCGACGAGCTTCGCGCAGCGATGCTCGCGCTCGTTCGTTTCGGCATTGCCGGCGCAGTTCCGCTCTCCGCCTCCGGCAACAGTAATGACGACCGCGCAAACCTCGTGCTCCAGGCTCAAGCGGTTTCAAAGGAAGTTGCCGGCCGTCTCGCCAAAATCACTGAAACCGAGCGCGCCCTTACGGCGAGCGCTGTGAGCGCGCAGCTCGCCATCAATCTCCACCGCCGTCGTTTGCAGGAAGTCTTCGGCAACGGCTTTCTGGTCCTGCCGCGCTTTCGCGCGCCCAACGAGGAAGACTTGAGCCGCGCGATCGGCGCAAGCACTTCCGTGCAGGCAGGAGATCCGTTTGCGGTCCATACGTTTCATCAACGCATGGCGCGGGTGCGCGAAGCGATCGCGAATTTTGATGACTTGCTGCGCTACGCCGAAGCTCTCGGGACCGGAGAGAGCCTGAGCCTCGATGTCCTGCAGCTGCCGTTTCACGAGCGCGATCGCTGGATCGGTCTCCCAGCGACCCCGGAGCAGCCGCTTCCGAGCGGCCGCTTGTCACTCATTGCTCATCTTGCGGGCCCGGTTGATTTTGGCAAAACCATGGCCGGAGTGATGATCGACGAATGGGTCGAAGTGGTCCCGAACACGAGTGAAACGACGGATGTGGTATTCCAGTCGAACCAGCCGGACTCCTGCCCCCCACATGCGATTCTCCTGGCGGTGCCGAGCATGCCGGCGGCAGTCAATACCTGGAGCGAAGTGGCGCTCCTGCAAATTGTGCAGGAGACGTTGGAAATGGCGCGCATTCGCGCGGTCACGCCCGACTTGCTGCAACAGTTCGCGCAGTACCTGCCGGCGCTGTATTTTCCGCTCAACCCGCCGGGCGACACAATCAGCACCGATTTCTTCGCTCCCGGATAGTTATGAAATTTCACATTACACTTCAGACGCGCTCGTTCGAAAACAACCGCCCAACCAGGAACAACAAGGGTCATCCATGCCATCCGTAACCACCTGGACACGAATCGAACCGAACCCGCGCCAAGCGGCGATTGAGGAAACTCTCAAGGCGCGCATCTACGATCCGCTTTGGCTGCTCGCGCGCCAGTGGCAGCTGGGCGAGTTCGAGGGAGAAGACAACGGCAGCCCCGTTACAGTTTCGCTTCAGGGCGAATCTTCGAAAATCACCCGCTTCACCCCCGGGCCGCTGGCCAATGTGCCGGTGCACGGGCAGCGATTCGATCCCACGAATATTCCTCTCGAAGTGCTCGTTGAGCGCGAGCGCGCCCGGCCTCGCCCCAACAGCGTCGAGAAGTTGCAATTTGCCGCCGAAGCCGGCCAGCAATTTCTACGCATGCTGTCGCGGGAATCGTTCGGCACGCTCTACCATGCGGCGATCATCGCGAAATTTCCCTTGCCTAAGCCTTCGCCCGAGCAAGCTTCACTTGCCGGGCCGCGCGATCTCAAATTCCTCATCATCATGTCGGGACGCGTGCCCGACGGGTCATCGATCGCCAATGCTCTACGGCAGAGCGGTGCATTGAACGGAGTAGTTCGTTCGGAGCATCAGAGTGTGGTGCAAGAAGTGAGCGAGGCGTTCATTCGCTGGTACGATCAGTTGTTCAACGAGCCGCCGAACGGCGCCCATGAAGACCTCGCCTGGTCGCCGAGCCGGATGGAAT
>DATACQ010000944.1:0-4430 GCA_036258955.1 Binatia bacterium | reverse complement strand
AAAGCCGCCTCCGCACTACCGCCCGTCCAAATCGGCGGATGAGGTTTTTGAATCGGCCGCGGCCCAATCGTCAGATTTTCGACGTTAAAGAACTTTCCACGATGGCTGACGTTGTCTTGGGTCCAAAGATGCTTCATGAGTTGTACTTGTTCCACTGCCCTGCTGCCACGATGCTCGTAGGGAACTTCCACGGCCCGATAGTCGCTTTCCCGGCTGCCGAAACCGAGACCGAGAGTGATCCGGCCGCTGGAGATGAAATCCAAGCTTGCAATGGTCTTCGCCAAATGTACGGGATGGCGGGTGTTGCCCAGCAGCACTGAAGTCCCAAGGCGGATGTTTTGCGTCGTGCCCGCAGCAGCGCCAAGAACAGTCAAGGCATCTAGGTTATCGTAAGCAATGCGATCGATGGTCCACATGGAATCGCAGCCCATTGCCTCGCATTTCTTCGCGAAGTTCACAACGTTCTCGGGTTTGGTCTGTGGAGCAGGATTTACCCACGCGAGTCCGATCTTCCGCATAGTATCTCCTTTAGATCTGGTTGCGCCAAAATAGAACAGTCCAACGCCTCTTTTCAAGTTTGTACAGCTGCGCTATACCGAGCGCATGAAGATGGCGCGAAACGCGACGCAATGGAAAGAGTTTCTTCACCACGAGTGATTCATGAGCCTACGTTCGCCTACAGCCAGGTGATAATGCAGATCTCCGTCATGCCGGCATGGAGTGCCGGCATCCAGATTCGCAGGATGCGTCCGGAGACATCCATGTCGATCTGGGTCCCGGCGCTCCATGCCGGGACCCAGAACTCATATGCAAGTACGTCAGATCTGATGACATCAGTCCCACCCGAGCCACATTTCGAAGAAGCACACGAAGGGATTCCGGATGCTCTTCCTTCGTGGTGAGCAGTATTTTTACGGTTGTTCGCCGGATACCTATGGCACGCTAAAGACTTTGCAAGGAGAAAACTCTTATTCACGGCAATGCAGGAGGAGAAAACATGGAAGCTTCGACGTTCAAACTCAAGACGCCGCACATCACAGGCGGGCGAAGTCACATCCCGCTGGCGAAAACCGACCATATGACCATCGGGCTCAACTATTATATCCCGGGACGGAAGAACAAATTGCACACCCATCCGGGCGAAGATCATACGTTCGTCGTTATGGACGGCCAGGCGACTTTCTACAATAAAGACAACGAGCCGACGGTGCTCAACAAGGGCGAAGGCATTATCCTACCTGAGAACCATTATTATTATTTCCAAAGTACGGGCGATCGGCCTCTAGCCCTGTTTCGCGTCAGCGCTAAGAAAGGCAACAAGCCAAAAGTTCTGCGCGTTGACAGCGAGGGCAATCGGCGGACCGACGAAGAGATCGATTTCGTAGTTGTGGATGGAGAAGTCGTCGAGGGTCAGTTTTGGGAGATGCGATAAGCATCGATGAAGGTCACCGACATCAAAACTATTCGCTTGCGGGCCGGGATCCCCAGAGAAGGCCGGGTTTTTAGCCGGTCGGGCATCAGAAGCACGCGTTCCACCACGCTGGTGCAAGTCGAGACCGATGAACAAATAACCGGCGTCGGATCGTCTTCGGGGAACGGCGAACTGGTGGAGTTTATCATCCAGCGAGTGCTTAAGCCGCTGATCATCGGCATGGACCCGACGGACATCGAGGCTATTTGGGATGAGGCGTACACGCGCGCGGGCCATAAAGAATTTGGCACCCGGGGTATCGGGGTTGTCGCGCTGAGCGGCATCGATATCGCGCTTTGGGATATCTTAGGTAAAGTGCGCGGTTTGCCTCTCCACCAGTTGCTCGGCGGCAAGTGCCGCGACAAAGTCCCCGTTTACGCTACCGCTTTGTACCCGGAAGACCCGGCGGAAGTCGCCGCCAAGGCACGCGCATTCGCGGATCAGGGTTTTCACGGAGTCAAGATAAAAGTCGGCTTTGATTTGAGTGAAGACGTGCGCATCGTCAACGCGGTGCGCCGCGAGCTCGGTGCGGATTTCGTCGTGATGACCGACGCGAACCAGGGATACAGCCTTGAGGTGGCTTTGCAGGCGGCTGCGGCGTTTTCGGAGGCAGGGGCGTTTTGGCTGGAAGAGCCGCTGTTCGTTGAAGATGTCGAAGGTCATGCAACGTTGCGCGAGCGCTGCAAAGTTCCTATTGCAGTGGGTGAGAATCTACACACATGCGCGGCGTTTCGCGCTTTTGTGGTGAGCGGCGCGGTCGATTTTTTACAGCCGGACGTGGCGCGCGCCGGCGGAATTACGGAGGTCAGAAAAATTGCAGATCTCGCCGCAAACCATCGGCTGCCGATCTCTTTTCACACGTGGGGCGATGCCGTTGCGTTGGCGGCGAGTGTGCACCTCTCGAGCGCGCTGCAGGATTGTATTGTGATGGAGCTTGACTACACGTACAATCCGCTCCGCGAGGAGCTCCTGCGCGAACCGCTCAGGTTGGAACGTGGTTTTCTAACGCCTCCGGACAAACCTGGTTTGGGCGTCGAGCTAGATGCTTGGACGTTGGAACGCTTTGCGTTTTCCGGTTCGGAAGAGGTCGCGATCCGGCAGAGGGCATTAAGACATTAAGACCGGTGTAGCTCGAGGCCGGCTTTTGTCATCATGGTACCGCCGTGACGAAACTCCTGACGGTTCCAGACCGTTGACCTACGCTGCGAGCCGAAACTGTCAGCCGCCCATCGATTCGGATTGTTTTAGCCTCCGTACTTGTTAAGATTATCCCGCTCATATGTACGAGCAGGATACCATCGCAGCGATCGCCACTGCGGTAGGCGAAGGCGCTGTCGCCATCGTTCGCGTAAGCGGGCCGGATGCCGAGCGGGCAGCGGGTAATATCTTCGTGCGCGGCGGCGGCAAGAATGGGAAATTGGCATCGCACCGTCTGTATCATGGGAAGCTTCAGGACCCGAGATCGCACACGGTCGTCGACGAAGTGCTGATGACGGTGATGCGTAAACCACGCAGTTACACCGGCGAAGACGTGGTCGAGCTGTACTGTCATGGCGGCGTTCTGGTGGTTCGGCGGGTACTGGAGCTGGTGCTTTCCCAGGGTGTGCGTCACGCTGAGCGGGGCGAGTTTACGAAGCGGGCTTTTCTCAACGGCCGGATCGATCTTGCCCAAGCCGAGGCGGTGCTCGATATCATACGCGCTCGCACGGATAAAGGCGCCCGGCTCGCTGTCAAACAAGCCGGCGGAGAACTATCACACTGGGTGGAGGATTTACGAGAAGAGTTTCTCGATCTTATGGCGCAGGTTGAGGCAGCCATCGATTTCTCGGAAGAAGAGATCGAACTGCTGCAGAATTCTGAGCTGATTAGTAGAGTCGACGCCCTGAGGTTCAGGATCCGAGAGCTGATTGCCACTTACGATTGGGGCCGCTTGCTCCGGGAGGGCGCCAAAGTATGTATCTGCGGCCGCCCCAACGTCGGCAAGTCGAGTCTGCTCAATGCGCTGCTTGGCGAAAAGCGGGCCATAGTTACATCGATTCCGGGCACCACTCGGGATGTCATCGAAGAGGCGGTTAACCTCGACGGACTTCCGGTGGTCCTTTGGGACACAGCCGGAATTCGCACGAGCCAAGATGAAGTTGAGCGGCTCGGCGTGAGCCTTTCATTGCAGCACGCCCAAGAAGCCGATGCCGTAATGGTAGTGCTTGATGGCTCGAGCGAAACAACTGATGACGATCTCAGTTGTTTGCAAGCGACAGAGGGAAAAAAAAGGCTGATTGTCATTAACAAGAATGACCTGGCGCAAGTTCACACGGATATGCAGTTATCGCATACCGCTAGGGGCGACATGGTGGTGCGCGTTTCCGCCACAACGGGAATCGGGCTGCAAGATCTCAAACAGTCTTTGCGAGATCTTCTAGTGCAAACAGAGGTCGAGCCATCGTTGGTCGTGAACAATGTGAGACATAGAGCCGCCTTGATATCTGCTAATGAAGCTTTATCTGAGGCTGTGAGCGCGGTCCAAGGCGGTTGTCCCGCGGAGTTAGTTGCCGTAAGCCTGCAAGCAGCAAAGGAACGTCTGGAAGAAATCACCGGTGCGATTACTAATGATGACGTTTTAGAACGCATTTTTAGTCAATTCTGCCTAGGCAAATAATGAGCTATGCTTAACACTTATACAGACAACGTATCTTGTTGTTCCAGAGTGTTTCACGTGAAACGATTATGTTGAACGATGTGTATGACGTCATTGTTGTAGGTGCTGGTCACGCTGGTATTGAGGCGTCTTTGGCTGCTGCGCGTATGGGCTGCAGCACGTTAATGCTGACGTTGAATCTTGATCACATTGGGCAAATGTCGTGCAATCCGGCAATCGGCGGCATCGGCAAGGGCCACCTCGTTAAAGAAATCGATGCCTTGGGCGGCGAAATGGCTCAAGCCATTGATGAGACCGGGATTC
>DATACQ010000943.1:0-4864 GCA_036258955.1 Binatia bacterium | reverse complement strand
TATCTGCAGCAACGCGGTGATGCGAAGTTCAAGAGCGTCACCGATATGTTTGCAACGCCGACTTTTTCCGGTGACCTCGACGTGCTCAAAAATTCCTTCGGCGCCAACGCCAAAACTCTAGATACGCCCGCGCACACAAGCCACTCGTTGAGAATGCAGAGCTTGCAGCGGATTCTCTACAAGATCATGGCCGATAACAATCTCGACGCGCTGGTCTACCCCTACAGCACGATTCCACCGCATCTGGTTCTACCAAGCCGGCAACCAGCGGACTACAACGCGCGCACCGAGCCGAGAATATTAAAAGCCGGATCCCAGCTTTCAGATCCGAACCTGTTGCCGCAGGAAGCTACGCTTAAAACGGACTTGGATCTGTGGCGTGGTGCCGGCGGCAGTTGGAGCGTGAATTTAAGCCCGGTGAGCGGCTTCCCAGCGATCGTCGTACCGGCGGGATTCACCCGAGAAGTTTACGACCGCGTGCCCGATCCCAAAGATCCCAACGGCAGTCGCTTAGAAGGACCGAAGCCTGATCAGATTCCAGTCGGTATGGAATTTCTCGCGCGTCCTTTTGATGAACCGCTACTGCTGGAAATTGCATCGGCTTACGAAGCAGGAACGAAACACCGGCGCGCTCCGAGAGGGTTTGGGCCATTGAAGGGCAAGCCATAAGAAAAGTCCTTCCGGCTCGATCCGAGCTTGGTCCTCGCGCTCCAAGCTTAAGAAGCGTCGAGGTGAAGTTAAGGTTCAGCTTGAGGCCGCTCAATAGTTTAGGTTGAGGTTGAGGTCAGCTCAGCCCCGCTCAACAGGCAATGTTGACGCGCAATGGAGGGAATCTTATGCGAGCAAGAAAACTGCTGATCGTCCTGGTTCTTTTGTTGGGAGTGAGTCGCGGAGAAGCGCAGACGCTTGATGAACTCTATAAAAAAGCGCTAACGGAAGGCGGCACCCTCAATTTTTACGGGACCTTGGCACAGATTAACGCGGCAACGATTCTTCCTGCGTTCGAGAAGCGATTTCCGGGCATCAAAGTGAACCATGTCGATGCGACGGCTGATCAACTGGCCGCCCGAATTATCACTGAGTCGCGCGGCGGTAGGGTTCTCGCTGATGTGTTTCAAACGCTTCTGGACGGTGTCGTTCGCGTTCAAGGCCAGGGGTTGTTTCTCGATCGACTCTATCCAGAGGCGGCAGCGTACCCCGAAGAGCTAAAAGGAACAACCTGGCTCGCCACGGATCTGATTTATATCGTGCCCGCTTGGAACACGGCACAAGTCAAAAAAGAGGAAGAGCCGAAGCAGTTCGAAGATTTTGCTGATCCGCGTTGGAAGAATCGGCTCATCGCTGAACCGCGTGATTTTCAGCTCCTCATCGGTCTGGCGCGTTACAAATACAAGAGCGACGAGAGAGCGATCGAATTGCTGAAGCGAATCGCCACCAACAATCCGCAATTTCACAAGGGGCACTCCCAGCTCGCCGAACTCCTTGTGGCAGGACAAGCGGCGGCCTGCGTCACCTGTTATTCACATCATTATCCCATTCGCAAGCGAAAGGGCGCACCCGTAGATTACATGCTGACCGAAGGAACGGGTGACATCGACGCGACCGCGATACTAAAGAATGCGCCGCACCCCAACACCGCGTTGCTTTTTGCGCGCTGGAGCGCGAGCGAAGAGGGTCAAAAAATCTACGCCATCGGTGGCCGCCTGCCAGCGCACCCGAAGGTGGAACCCGTTGAAAAAACCCGTCCGGCGAAGGTGTATCCGGTTGGCGAGGAAGAGATCAAGCTCTTTCCGAAGTATGAAAAGATATGGAAGGAAATATTCGCATTGCGCTAAGAACCATTGACGTTAGACGCTCAGTGCGGAACGCAAGAAGGCGTTGAACGTTGTAAGTAGTTGACCCGCTAACTCGATCAGGGCCGGCCGCGCCCGCCTAAAGTACCTCTTGTCTTCTCGCGGCGACGTAAAAACGTCTTCGCGCGTTAAGCTCGGCGCCCAATCCGAAAAGGACAACGAAAAAGACGACGAGCCATCCGATTACCGGAATGATCGCGAGTACGTAATAGACGAATAGCCCTAGTACGAATGGCGAGTAGCCGGCACCGCGGCGCCGCAGGATTGCCTCACCGATCCGTGTGATGGCGAAGATCCGCGACCAATAAAGAAGGATAAAAAAAGCAGCTAACAGAATCAGCGCAATGGGAACGGTAAGCACCGCGGCGAACAAGAGAATGCAAATCACTGGTGTCGCGACGGCCGCGAGAAAGCCGATGCCCAAGGACATCCATGGTTTTTCTCTTAAGATCGCGGTCGCAGAGCGGTGGAATGCCGGAATAAAGCGCAGCGAGAGTAGACCCAATAGTAACGTCGAGACAAAACTGATGAGGACCGTGAAAATCCACCCGGTCAGAAGAAGCGGCCACGCCTGGCGTTTTTCGGGCGACGCTTGCCGGGAGATTTTTCCCTGGATCCGCGCGCCGTCGCTGATGGCGGCTTGATCGTCACTCCAGTAGTTGACGTCACCTCCGATCTCGGCCCCAGACGAGATACGAAGCGTCCCCACTGCCGCATCGATATTGCCGCCGACCCGACTTCCAACCTCGAGACTCCCCGCTGCAATCCGGGAATCGCCGCCAATCGGCGCTAAAACCTCGACGTTACCGCCTGCGGCAACCAGTCCACCGCGCACCATCGCGGATGATGCGAGCTCGACGTTGCCGCCTGCAACAGTGAGATTTCTCCCGATACTTCCGCTAATCGTTATGTGACCGCCGGCAACGCGCACGTCTTGAGCCACCGGCCCTGAGATTCTGATCCTGCCTCCGGCGGCGAGAACGTCGCCAGTGACTTGCCCATCGATCCGCACCTGTCCGGCAAAAGCATAAACGTCGCCGTTTACAGTTCCTTGTATTTCAGCTGCTGATCCGAACGCAAAGTAATCGCCGTTGATAACCGCGCCTGCCGGCAAGATGGAGCTTCCGGCCGAACGCTCTTGGCGTTCCCATTGCTGAGATGCTCCGGTCGAGGAAAGAACCAAAACTGCGGCAAGCGCCGCCAGCGTAATGGCTCTTGTGTTTGCAGACAAGGTGCGCATGATTGCTCCCAAACGACCGAACTTATCAGTCATAGTTTATAGTCGTAAATACAAATGCAAACTCCAATAGGTTTGCGGGGTTTGTATGCATTACAGCGCCTTGACTCGGCCGGGTCAACCCTATTTGACAGCGCTTTACCGCCAGCCTAATCTGGATTCATTTTTGAAGACGAGGAAGTTCATTTATGAACATTCTTATCACCGGGGCCGGTCTCATCGGTTCGCACTGCGCCCGCCAAGCCATCGATGCGGGTAATGAAGTCGTTCTCTTCGACCTGACGCCGAACCGCGAGTATATTCAGACGGTCGTTGGAGGTGAGCGCGTTCAGATCATTGCCGCCGATATGCGCGATTTGCCGGCGCTGCTCTCCGCGCTCGAACGGTTCCGCGTTGACACGATTATCCACACCGCGGGTTTAATCGGTTCACGGGTCGCCGAAAATTCCTACACCGGTGCCACCAACAACATCCTCGGAACTATCAACGTTCTGGAAGCAAGCCGGCTGCGCCATCTGAGGCGAGTTGTTTATGTGAGCACGTTTGGCGTTTACGACCGGGAAAAGATCACTGGGGACGCCATTCGAGAGACCGATCCCATCGGCGGCCACAATCTATATACGACGACAAAGATGTGCTCCGAACACCTGGTTCATGCCTACACGGCGATGTACAAGCTCGATACAGTCATCATCCGCCCGGGCGGTGTCTTCGGCCGCGGGCACTACGTCGGTGGGTCCACAGTGGGCAAGGTGATGCGCGACTTAGCCTTGAACATTATTAAGGGGGAGCCGTTCACGCTGAGCGAGAATACTTATCCTGCGAACGAGTACGTCTATTGTAAAGATGTTGGGCGGGCGCTCTTCCTCGCATGCCAGGTGGAAAACCCCAAACAACGTATTTACAACGCGGGCACCGGCACCGTAACCGGTGCGCAGGCTTTGGCGCAGGTTGTGAAAGAATTAGCGCCACTGGTTGAAGTCAAGCTAAGCAGCTCCAGTAAGGCCGCCGGCGCTAAGAGCGCGCCGCTCGACTTGAGCGTATCGAAAGCTGAGCTTGGCTATACGCCGAAATATCCGCTCAAAGAGGCGCTGAAGGATTATATGGAAGAGCTATTGAGCGAAAGGTCACGATAAGGTAACCGACATCAGTCACCCGGTTTAGTCCCGCTCAAGATTTTCCGCATTACCGTTTCGATGGCCGAAGTAGAATCACCACTCGATCCTGAGCTGCCGATCTGCGATGCGCATCATCATCTCTGGGAGCGACCGCCGAGCGGCTATTTGTTGAACGATTTGCTGCAGGATTTGCGTGCAGGGCATAATATTGTTTCGACGGTCGCGGTTGAATGCCGCTATGCTTATCGCACTGACGGCCCGGACGTATTAAAGCCTGTCGGCGAGGTCGAGTTTCTCGAGACCATAGCTGCTCGAGCTGCCAGCGACCCAACAATCAAGCCTCGGATTGCGGCTGCGATTGTCGGATATGCTGATCTTCTTTTGGGTGACGAGGTCGCGCCTGTGCTCGAGGCGCACATGGCTGCCAGCCCGCAGCGGTTTCGCGGTATTCGTCATTCGGCGACTTGGGATGCGAGCGATGCGTTGCGCAGCGAGGCGCCGCAAGGGCTGCTTCGGGATCAAAATTTCCGCGAGGGCTTTGCCTGGCTCGAGAAGTTGAATCTCAGTTTCGATGCCTGGGTGTATCATACGCAGCTAAACGAACTTGCAGAACTCGCCCGCGCGTTTCCGTCCGTTCCGATCATCCTAAATCATAT
>DATACQ010000942.1:0-4532 GCA_036258955.1 Binatia bacterium | reverse complement strand
GGCAACAATGTCGAAGACTCTATGGGTCGCTTACGTTTTATCGTTTTTTACCTACTATCCGGACTCGCGGCGGCTTTCGCTCAGATTGTGGCAAGCCCGAGTTCAGCGATTCCTATGGTTGGCGCCTCAGGGGCGATCAGTGGGGTCATGGGCGGCTATCTGCTTTTGTACCCCAGAGTGAGGGTATTCGCGATTCTGCCGCTGGGATTTTTCTTCACGACGATCGCAGTGCCCGCATGGGTTATGCTCGGCTATTGGTTTGTTATCCAGTTCGTGAGCGGCCTGGTCAGCTTCGGCAGCGACAAGGGCGGTGTCGCGTTCTGGGCGCATATCGGCGGCTTTGTCGCAGGCGTGGTATTAATCAAGATCTTTGCTCGCTCGGACTATATAGAGGCCCATCGTGCTCATCACTACCGTCCGCAGCGCGTGCTGCGGGAGTGGTAAAAGCCGCGATGGCGCGCCTTGGTTGCTTGGCTGAAGTCGCTTCCGTTTTTTCCCTCCTCTCGTGACGAACGTGCGTTGAATTTCGCGCTTCAGAGTTCTGAACTTCGGATCGCTGCTTGGCGTTCAAAGCACCACAAATGGACGAGACACTGACCAACTATTCCAATCCGCCTTGTTGAACTTCCAAATACTGACACGCTACACAGCTTCGGTTGACAGGCTGGTCACTGCCGTACTAAGACTTCGGCCAATCAACACGATCGGACACTCGTCACTCGCCGGCTCACGGCTGCTGTTGCCGGCTGATGTCATCTCAACATGGAGGCTTAAATGCAAAGGATGTTGAAAGTGTTTTCTATTCACGTGTATCTCGCTACGGCTTGGTTGGTCCTTCTCCTTGCGCCCGCCTACGCGGCCCAAAACGAAGGCGATTCGTTCTATCGCGGCAAAACACTGAGATTTATCATCGGCTCCGGGAGCGGCGCGTTCTATGATCAATGGGGACGTCTGATCGCGCGACATTGGGGCAAATACATTCCCGGTAATCCGAACATAGTCGTACAGAATATGCCTGGCGCCTCATCTCTGACCGCAATGAACTTCGTTTACGGTGTCGTCAAACCGGATGGCTTGACTGTTGTCCTGCCCAACAACAGCGTCTACATCGAGCAACTTATCGGACGTAAAGAGGTGCAATTCGATTTAACAAAGTATCATTGGATCGGCTCCGCATCCCAGGACTCCATAATTTTATACATGCGGTCCGATACACCGTTCAAAAGCGTCGGCGATATCGTCAGAGCTAAACAAGCGCCGAGTTGCGGCGGCTCCGGAACCAACAGCTCTGATTACATTGTCGCCAAAATTCTTGAGTTGACGATGGGAGCAAAGATCAACTCCGTGGTTGGCTATCCCGGCGGCACTGAGGCGGATCTGGCGGTGGAAAAGGGGGAAATCGTTTGCCGGGCGCACACTCTTGCCGCGCATTTTGCGCGCGAGCCGTTTATCGGATGGCACAAGAAGGGGTTCGACCGTCATTTGCTGCAAAGCGGCCGCAAGCGCGACCCGCGCGCACCGGAGGCGCCCACGATGTACGAAGTCCTTGACGAAGCGAAAGCTTCCAAGACCCACCGGGGCGTCGCTCAAGCGCTCCTGTCCGGAGGCGAGTTCGGGCGGCCGGTACTGGTCACGCCAGGAACACCTTTGGAGAGAGTAAAAATACTCCGCGAGTCGTTTTTGAAGACCATGAACGACGGGGAATTCTTGGCGGAGGCCAAGAAAGGTAAAATGGACGTGGAGTACACTTCCGGCGAAGATCTCGAAGCACTCGCTAAAGAAGTGCTGCAGCAACCGCAGGAAGTCGTCGAAGCGGCCAAGAAAATCCTAGAGAACTGATGCAACATCCGTGTTCGTGTTCGTTGCTCGTGTCGTCGGAATCGAGCACCGAGAGTTTGGACATCGGCGACAGCAGCATTTCAGGTCAACTTCAACCATCGTGAAATGGGAGGCATGTATGGCTACAACCGCCAGAATCGCTGAATTCGCAGCCCACTTGAAATATGATCAGATTCCTCAAGCGGCGCTCGAGGAAGCAAAGAAAGCGGTGCGCGACTGCGTCGGCGTCGCCCTCGCGGGGAGCAGAGAGGAAGATGCGGCGATTTGCGCCGACATAGTGCGGGAAGAGAGCGCGAAGGAAGAGGCGAGCGTTTATGGCCAGCGCTTCAGGTCCTCAGCCATTCAAGCTGCTTTCGCCAACGGCACCGCCGCTCATGCCATGGACTTCGATCATAGCTTCACGCTAATGGGTCAGCCCACCGCACCGATCATTCCAGCAGCGTTAGCGTTAGCTGAGGCGCTGGGCGCAAGCGGCCGGCAGTTCCTCGAGGCTTACGTAGCGGGCTTTGAAGCGACAGGGAAATTGGTTCTCTCGCTACGCGACGCGCGACAAGACGGTTGGCATGGACCAGCCAACTTGGGCGTTTTCGGCGCCAGCGTCGCGTGCAGCAAGCTCCTTGGGCTGGCCGCGTCACAAATGCAAATGGCCTTGGGTATCGCGGCGTCGATGGCAAGCGGCGTGGTCGCTAATTTCGGCACGATGACAAAGCCCCTTCATGTAGGTCTGGCGGCGCGAAATGGCGTGACAGCGGCGAAGCTCGCGAGATCGGGCTACACGGCAAACGCTCAAGCCATAGAAGCGGGAGTCGGTTTTTTGGATATGTTCTACCACGACTCACCGGTGGATAGCGGTCCCATAGAAGAGCTGGGAACAATCTATGCTCTCGAAACGGACGGGATCAGAATAAAGCCTTACCCGTGCGGCGGGCTGACTCACCCAACCATCGATGCCACCTTGGAGCTCTGCGCCAAGCACGGCATCACCGCTGATGCGATCGATGCCGTTCAAGCGGACGTGGTGAAACACACCTACAGTCGTATTGCGTTCAAAGTTCCACAAACGGGTATTCAGGGAAAATTCTGTATGCCGTATCTCCTCTCGCGCGCGATCATTGACGGAAAAATTGGACTGGATGTTTTTACGGATAAAGCGGTGCGCGACCAGAATATTCTCAAGCTCGCAGAGAAGATCGAGATGCGTCTCGACCCCGATCTCAAAGCGAGCAGCCCCGGAGGCCGGCCCTGCCGCGTCACCATACGGCTAAAAAATGGCGAGACCTACAGCCTCGCGAAAGAACACGCTAAAGGCAGCCCCGAAGTTCCCATGAGCGCGGAGGAACTCAGAGGCAAGTTCACCGATTGCGCGCGACAGACCCTCGACCGCGACGCGACCGACCGGGCCCTTCAATACATCGAAAGCCTGGAGACGCTAAGCGACATCCGGCCGCTCTGCCGATCGTTGATGGGTTAGACGATCTTGATCTTCGACTGGCCGTCCTATGGCGCTACGGATGGCAAAGCTAGGTGCCGCGCCGACATCAGGTAGGGCTTGCGCCGGAGGCGCCCGGTTCGCTCTGAACTTCCTTCCGGCGGAGATCTCGTGCTGAAATATTCTGCATCGCAAAGTTGCGAGAAGAATAGATCCATAGTATTTTCTTTCGTGTCGCTCACGCGCAGATCAGCCAAGAATGTTGCCGGTTTCCAAACGGTCGCGCAGGCTCATAGCGGACCGTGCTGTCTTCATTAAAGATCCGGTCGTTCACCCAACAAGCCGCGCGGTTAACGAATTTCCACTCTCAACGCCGTCGATTCGTCGCCTAAGAGGTTTTCGACTGCCGCACCCGAAAGCGGCGTTATGAAATACTGAGTAGCAGACGACCAGCCTGTGTTCGCCCCGCAGCCAAACAGGAGAAAGACCGTTGCCTCATGATGTTACCTTAATCAGCACGATCGCCGCCGGATTGGGATTGGCGCTGGTGATGGGCTTTATTGCTAGCCGGTTGAAGCTTCCGGTCTTGGTTGGCTATTTGCTCGCGGGCATCATTCTTGGGCCCGCAACCCCCGGCTTCGTTGCTGACGTCGAGCTTTCGAATCAACTGGCAGAGATTGGCGTAATGCTGTTGATGTTCGGTGTCGGCTTGCACTTTTCCCTCGATGACCTTTTGGCTGTTCGCCGGATTGCCTTGCCCGGCGCAGTGTTTCAAATAGCTGTTGCCACTCTGCTTGGCGTCGGCGCCGCCGCCCTCTGGGGATGGAGCGTTGCTTCGGGGATCGTCTTCGGTTTGGCGCTGTCCGTAGCGAGCACTGTGGTGCTTCTCAAGGCGCTCGAAAGACGCAATCTTTTGGAAACTGTAAACGGCCGCATCGCGGTCGGCTGGCTGATCGTAGAGGATCTCGTAACGGTCCTCGTTCTGGTGTTGTTGCCGGCTTTATCGCTCTGGCTCGGAAGCAGTGGGGAGCCAGCCAAAGCAGTAGGTGAATTAACCTTATTGACGACGCTCGCTTTTACCTTGGGCCAGGTTGCTATTTTCATCGTGCTCATGCTCGTTGCCGGCCGCCGCCTCTTCCCATGGTTGCTCTGGCAAGTGGCCGGCACAGGCTCGCGTGAACTCTTTACTCTCTGCGTCGTTGCCGCGGCACTAGGTATCGCGTACGGCTCCGCGCAGCTTTTCGGCGTTTCCTTCGCACTCGGC
>DATACQ010000941.1:0-2265 GCA_036258955.1 Binatia bacterium | reverse complement strand
CGTTTTCGGAAACAAGCGCACCGGCCCGGAGGCTTATCGGGGCAGCGTGAATCTAAAGCTTGCGGAAATCATCAATGCCTTTTTCGATTTGATCTTCTATGGTGTTTTGGAGCGCTATCCGAAGCTCAAATTCGTCAGCGTCGAAAACGAAATCGGCTGGATGCCTTTCATGCTCCAGCAGTGGGACTACTACTATAACCGCTTCAAGAAAGAGAATCCGCCGCCGATGACGAAGAACCCGAGCGAATACTTCGCCAATCAGATTTTTGGCACTTTCTTCCGCGATACGGTGGCGGGCCACAATTTCGAGTGGTGGGGCCAGGATAATTGCATGTGGTCCAATGATTATCCGCACGGCAACTCGACCTGGCCCCACCACTGGAAATTGTGGCCCGCTACCGTATCGCGGAAGAAAGTGCCGTAAATCTGACTGGCGAAGTATTCGCTCGGGTTTTTCGTCATCGGTGGAGGATTCTCTTTCTTGAAGCGGTTGTAGTAGTAGTCCCACTGCTGGAGCATGAAAGGCATCCAACCGATTTCGTTTTCGACGCTGACGAATTTGAGCTTGGGATAACGTTCCAAAACCCCATAGAAGATCAGGTCGAAGAACGCATTGATGATCTCCGCAAGCTTCAAATTCACGCTGCCGCGATAGGCCTCCGGGCCGGTGCGCTTGTTCCCGAAGACGGTCTCCTTGTGATAGCCGTGCCCGGTGAGGATGTGCAAATGGACGGGCAGGTTCAAGGATTGAGAAGCTTCCCAGAACTTATTGTAGTGCTCCGAGCGCAACGGCAAATCCGGGTGCGGCGCCTGCCAGATGAGCGAGCCCTTCAGGCCGGCTCTGGCACACCGTTCCAGCTCTTTCACCGCCCCATCGATGTCATAAACCGCGATGGCTGCGATCCCGATGAGACGCTTGGGCGAAGTCTTGCAATATTCGATTAGCCAGTCGTTGTAGGCGCGAAATGAGACTTCCTGAAGCTTGCCGTCATCCATGGCAAAGTGCGGCAGCAGATACGTCGGATAAAGCACCTCGGCGCTGAGACCGTCCGTTTCCATCTCTTTGATCCGGGAACTCGGATCGGATCCTCCGGGATGAGTTTGGAAGCTCGATCCGACTTTTAATTGCGGGAAACGCGGCACTTTGTCCTTAAAAGATTGCGGCGCCCGTTCGACTAAAATCTCCGGCGGTTCCATCACATGGGAATCCGAAGAGATAATGACTTCGCAACCTGCTTCACTGCCCATTGTTCTCCTCCTTCTGTTCGTTCAAAGTTCAAGGTTCAAAGCTCAACGTAAAACATCGAGCTTCGAACTGGCCTGTAGTACAGATCCTAGGCAACCTCTACCACCCGAGCGGCAATGTGGTCAAGGTTGCGCGCCGCACTCGCGGTTTCCAGTTTCAGGTTTCGAGTTTCGGGTTGAACTACCGCGAAGTCGGCCAACAATAGGCGATCCCGGTTTTCTGACCAGCGGAACAACAACAGTAGGAGACCACCGATTCTTAGGCTAAGGTTTTCGTGCATAGACCAACCCGAAACTAAAAGCGAAATTGAAACTCGCGACCGGAACACTAACTCTGGACGACTTGACACCGGAAACACGAGACCCTAGATGCCAACTCTTCAGAAGAGCCCTTCTTTCTCCAATTTTCTTACCACGCGGTCGTCAATGATGGTTTCGACTTTTAACTTGCGCAGCGGCTCGCTGCTCCCGGCGAGCAGGCGCACTACGTTCTTCAGTCCATCGGCGTTTGGGTAAATCTTTTTGTCGTACAGAGTCCTCATCTGTTCGTAACCGGTCTCGGCATCTTCGACCTTCGCCAAGCGCAAATCTTTGGCAAGTGTGCGCATGACGCTGCTCTTGTTCTTCGGATCCTTGATGTAAGCGATGCTTTCGACCATTGCCGTTAATCCTCGCTCGGCAACTTCCGGCGAGCGCTCGAGCAGCCCGCGTCGTGCCATTACACCGAGCCCCTGGTAAGGAATACCGAGTCTGGCGAGGTCCGCGAGAACCCGATATCCCTGACGTTCCATCTGCGCTCCAAACGTATAGCCGAGATAAGCGCCGTCGATGATGTTCTGGGTCAGCGCTTGGGCCATTACAGATTGATCCCCGATGATGCGAAATTGAATGTTGTCGCGCTCAGGCTGCAGCCCCCAGTGTTCGAATGCGAGCATGCTGAACATCCAGACGCCGCCGCCCATGCTTTGGACGCCGACGCGTTTGCCCTTGAGATCCGCCGGCGTTTTTATAGTCGGATTG
>DATACQ010000940.1:0-9003 GCA_036258955.1 Binatia bacterium | reverse complement strand
CCGATAACCAGATAGCCTGCCGGGATATGGTTCATGCGCTCGTAAAAGCGCCGCTGGTTTGCGGGAAACCTGTAGCTGAAAATTTGACTCAGCGGGCGGGCCGACGTCACTAGCTCGTGCACTGCCGGGATCGGAAGAGTTGCGGCAAAGCGGGTCCAGTCTGGATCATCGGTCGGTGGGTAGTCGCCCATCGTGCCTGCCAGTGTCACCACCCAACGGTTTCCCTCGGACGCAAGCACCGCCGCGGCACGCGTGCTGGCCGGCGGCGTGCCGGAGATGGCCGCACCGATGGAATTGAATAAATCACCCGGCCGGCGCTCGAAGGTACGGGTCGCATACCCGACATTAACCTTAAACGAGATTTCCTCAGGCCGGCCAAATCCCCATTGTTCGAGCCATTTCGGCGACTGCGAACCTCTGCCGCTGGCATCGATGACCAGATCCGCTGCGAGCGTCTCCTCAATTTTGCGCTCCGGCGATTGCACGACCAGTCCGGTGACGCGGTCCCCACCAGCATCAAAATTGGGGCGCAGGGCGTGGAAACCCTCGAGAAAGCTCACGTTCTTTAGGGCTCTGACCCGGCGGCGGATCGCCGCTTCCAGACACGGCCGGCTGACGGTGATTCCGCGAAGGCCGGATGGATAGCGCAATTTCCAGCGACCGTACTGAAACCAGAGAAAGTCTCCAGTGATATCACAGAGAGGCGCCCCACACGCTTCCAACTCCTCCATTAAACCGGGAAAAAACTCCTCCATCACGCGATAGCCGCTGGCCAGCACCCCGTGCGCGTGAGCAGCTTGCGGTACTCCTTTGCGTAACCGATCGTCGGCGGGCAGAACGTCCCGTTCCACGAGCGTGACTCGAGAGAAGTGCTGGCTCAATGCTCGGGCCGCAAGCAATCCGCTGATGCTCGCCCCGAGCACGACGGCTGTGGAAGCACGGTCGGGCACGTCAGAACCTGGTGAAACGGTTTATTAGCTGAAGACAGCTCTTCCAGTTACGCTACATTTGTCCGCACGAATCAACACCCGGGAGGCTAATCGCTTGCTATCGCACATAAAGTTAAGAAGAGCACGAGGCTGTGCTGCTTCAACCATTTTTTCCTTGATCGATTTCGCATGTGCGGATTACAATGATTGGCACGTAACCGGCTGGCGACCTACCGCATCGGTTTCCGTAACACTGCATGTAACTATTTTACCTCCGGCGGAATAAACGACCGAGCGCTTTGCTCGCTTAAAGACCGCCAATTGTATGATTCATCGTTCCTTTACTGCGCTCATTAAAGAAGAGTTTTCCGGATACAACGGAGGTAAATTCCGCCAAGATGTCATGGCCGGGCTCACGGTTGCGGCCGTTGCGTTGCCCCTCGCGCTGGCGTTTGGTGTCGCATCCGGCGCCACCGCCGCCGCTGGTCTAATCACTGCGATTCTATCGGGGCTGATCATCGGCGGACTTTCGGGCGCGCCTTACCAAATCTCCGGCCCCACTGGCGCCATGAGCGCGGTGCTCATAGTTCTGGCGGAGAAAAATGGTTTACCCGGGATTTGGATAGCCGGCGCATTGGCAGGTATTCTTCTGCTCGTGATCGGTATTGTGCGGCTCGGAAGATTTATTGCTTTTGTGCCTGCTCCTGTCATCGCGGGCTTTACTACAGGCATTGCCCTGATCATCGCTATCGGTCAGCTGGATAACTTGCTCGGCATACAGACGAACAAAGCGCATTCCGCTGCTTTGAAATTGCTCGGCTACTTTCAAACGGACTTCACGCCGGATTGGCAGGCCCTTGTTCTGGGCACGCTCGTGATCTTCACGATGGCTCTTTGGCCCAAAAATTGGGGCGCTCGGTTTCCCGGCTCGTTAGCGGGCATTTTCTTTGCGACCGTGCTCAATGCGTTCTTCGATGTGTCGGTACCCGTCATAGGCAAGATCCCGCAAACACTTGTGCTCGATGACCGCCTGACTCTCGATATGATTCCGTTCAACCAGCTCAAAGACTTCGTTGCGCCAGCGTTGACGATTACCGCGCTCGGCGCGGTAGAAAGTTTGCTCTGCGGCGCGGTCGCCAGCAATATGACGGGTATTCGTTTGCAAGCCAATCAGGAACTCGTCGCCCAAGGCGTGGGAAACCTGATCATTCCATTTCTTGGCGGTGTGCCTGCGACCGCCGCCATTGCACGCAGCAGTGTAGGGATCAAATCCGGCGGGCAGACGCGCATCGTCAGCATCGTGCACGCATTGGGGTTGTTGGGCTCCATGTTTATCCTGGGGCCGATCATGTCAGAAATCCCGCTGGCCGCCCTCGCCGGCGTGCTGATGGTGACCGCTTGGCGCATGAACGAGTGGGAAGCAATTCATTACATCTTCGGACGCCGTTTCAAGACGGGCATGATCACTTTTCTAGTCACTATGGTCGCCACCGTCGTTCTGGACTTAACTGAAGCGATTTTACTGGGCGCGTTTTTGTCCGGCGCGATTTTCCTAAACCAGAGCGCAAGCATCGATATCGATGTGCAAGAAGTAGATCCGGAGAAGCTCCGCAAGCGCGGTATTGAGAATGCAGGCAACTGCCGGCATGTGCGCGTCGCCTATCTGACTGGCCCGCTATTTTTTGCGGCGACAAGCAATTTCAATGAGGCGTTCGCGCGCCTCGAAAGTACGCGCGCATTGATTCTGTCAATGCGGGGTGTGCCGTTGATCGACACTTCCGGCCTGCAATCTATGGCTACTCTTCTGCACAAGCTCCAAGCTCGAGGGATTACCGTTTGCGCAACGGCGCTGAACGCGGACGTTCTACGCATGATGGAGCGTGGCGGAATCATGTCCGCGATCGGTTCGGAAAATCTATTCTGGAGTTCCGACCAAGCCATCGTCGCTCTGGAGAAGCGCTATTGCCGCTATTGCGCCGATGAAAAGATCGCGGTTGCCGAAGAGGAGGATGTTACAGTCTAAGTCCGAGGAATGGAACAATTGACCTTTGGAAACGAAGCAGCCGTTATCGAATCCCTTCTTTCGCCCCTACGTTTCGCCGCAGACCTTCAAATTCGGACTCAGCTGCCCCCGCCAAGCTGCCGGCCAGCAGACGTGCGATACAGCTGTAGCTGACATCATTCATGTGCAAACCGTCTTTCGAAATGATCTCCTCGAATCTGTATTGGCCGCTCGAAATCCAGTGTTGCATCACTGCAAATCGCGGGAACACTGCCACATTCATGTCGTTCGCAACTGCACCGATCGAATCAACGACCGCGAGGTGCATCGGCCGCGCGAGCACGCGCGGCGCGAACTGCGGATCCATCAATATGACATCCGCCGCAGAGGCCTTCAGGCGGCTGATCCCCTGCCGGATCGTATCGGCATATCCCTCGATGCTCTCGCCCCTCAAGAGGTGATTGCTGCCCGTCTGCCAGATGACGAGCTGGGGATGGTAGCGCAAGACGTCGCGCTCGAAGCGCGCCAACATCTGAGAGGCGATCTCGCCGCGAACACCCTTATTGACAACCCTTACGGGCACGTGCGGCCAGCGCTCGTGCAGTTCGTCGGCAAGCAAAGCGGGGTAACTGTGGGCCGGATCGGACGCGCCGACTCCCTCTGTTGAGGATGAACCAATGGCGACTATGACCACCGGCTTGTGCAAGCGGATCGCGCCTGCGGTGTTGCGCAATTTCACCTTGAAGCGTGTTATCTCTTTAGGAGCAGTGCAGCCAGGCCGCCTTGACGAGCTTCCGGCGAATGCGCTGGAGAGGAGTAGCAGCGTGGCCGCAAGAGAGATGGCCAATGGACGTATGCTCATCGGTGTAAGTCGGCGCTCGGCGCGCGTTTTGCCGGCGTGTCGCTGCGGGTCACGAAGTCGGCCAGCGCGCGCCCAATGCAATCATAGAGTTTCACGGCTACCTGCCGCCGTTTGTCACTATCTTCGGCCCTCAAATCGAGCGCGCCGCTCTCCGCCCAGTGGCGCATAATACCATATCGGCGGAAGAGGGGGAGGTCATTAACATCGGCCAGCTCTCGCATTGCGACGAGATAAGGCTCGAAATGGATCACTGCGTCGGTTTCGCGCGAGAACTGCATATTCATCAACACCATCTCGGCACCGGTGGATACGACCTTGTCGATCCCCGCCTGCACTGTTCCGCGAAACTCGTCAACGTCCAGCCCCCGAACTGCCTCCATCGTGCCGGTCTCCCAGATCAGGAGCGTCGGCTTCAGAGAAAGAACGTCTCGCTCCAGTCGTTCGGCAGCGCGCTTCGCAGTCTGGCGAGCCACCGCGAGATTCACGATTCTCGTACGTGCGGACGGAAATCTCTCGGTCAGCGCCGAGCCGAGACGCGCGGGCCAGGCGAGTTCGGTCCCGCCTGCCGCGACTCCTACGCTGGACGCTCCGCCGAGCGTGGCAATGACCACGGGCCCGCCGCTCGCAAGCGCCTTGGGCGTCTTCTTCAGTGACGGCTCATACGTATAAAACCGCTCGGGGACCGAGCACTCCTGCTCCGCAGACACCCCTGCCGGTCCCAATACAAGGGCAAATGCCACGGCAATCATCGGACCGCGTAGAAACGAAACAATCATCCCCGGGCTCCTCTGCTTGCTGTCGGCGCTCCGACGGCACTGCCGCCGGACGCGTCCTGTGCCGCGCCCAACCACTCCAGAAACGCCGCAACGGCGACCATGATGCCGACCCCGGCGACCGAGACCGCAAGCTGCATGGCAATGCCGCCGAAAAATTCGTTCAGCACCAGGTGACCCAGAACCGAGAGCAGGATACCTAGGCAGAAGATGTAGAGGGAGTTGCGCCCGCAGATGACGAATGGCCATGCTGCGGATGTCGCCAAAAATCGCGCCTGCGGGTGGATCAGGCGTGCTATGACCAGCGCGACTGCGACTACATTGAGTAAACGAAGTACACCCAGATCGCTCTTGCTCAAGAACGGCCACAGAAGCTTGACACTAACCGGCACGGGTATTGGATCATAGAAGCCATGCAACGTCCAACCAAACCGGATCAGAAACGCGGCGACCGAGAGCCCTACCCCGAGCCAAAATAGCCCGTCATACTTGAGCCAGGAAACTCCGCCGTGATTGTTGCGCCAGCCAAGCCATGCGCCCAAAATAAAAAGCGCTTGCCACGCGAGGGGATTAAAAAACCACACCCCGTCTGGCCCGGGATATGTCGGGAACGCGAAACGGCTATCGAATTGGACTACCACCCACAATAATAGCGATGTGATTAAGACTGCCCAAGCCCAGGAGCCGAAAGCGGCTAACACGAGCGGCAGTACCGCGAGCAGCACAATATAGAGCGGCAAAATGTCCATGAAAGCCGGCTGGAACCGCAGAACCAATGCGTTGGCCAGCGCCCGGCCCGGCTCATCGAGGAAATTAGTGGCGCCGAACTCCTCGGCATAGAGTGCGTTGTTGAGAGCACCGATCGTGTATGCCACCACGGCCATATATATCATGAACAAAAATACGTGGGCGACGTAGAGCTGCCACACCCGGTGGTAGATGCGAATCGCTGCGACAAGAAAACCCCCGCGCTCTAGGATCCGACCGTACACCATCCCGGCAGTGTAGCCGGAGATCAGGATGAAGACTTCGGCGGCATCCGAGAACATTACTGATTGGAGCGTAAACTCCGCCAGAATGTTGTTCGGCAGGTGATCGATGAATATACAGAACAGAGCGAGACCACGGAAAAAATCAATTCGGAGGTCGCGCTCGACAGCCAAAGTCCGGCTCGCGGCGGTCATCAGATAAAACCCGAGAAAGCCCCCCTCCGCCCCTTCCTACTGCACGTTTGACGCGCCTTACAGTCTTTTAAGCACTGAACGAAGAGTTAGTAGTACTTGTAACGGATAATTGCACTTTTTCAAAGCGATCGGACGGGTGTCTTGGGGGCGGTTTTACAAAGCGTTCATCCGTTGCGTGCACCCAACCCTGCTGTGCCGGAGCAGCGGTGGCGATTGCGGATTGTTGTTTGCTAAAGCCGCCGCCTTGGCTAGGAGCACGTACGCCGCCCTGAACCGCCAAAACCCTGTGCGCGGCATGAACAGCAGCCAGTCGATGCCTCGATAAAGAACATCACCAACGGAGCGCTTCGTCAACCGAGTAAACGCTCGTGTCAACGGTTATTTATGGGTGTCGCTCTGTCCGTCGCACCTCGCGCTATTTAATCCTTGTATATCGAGCGTTTGCGCCTAGCACGCCGGCTTCGAAATGTTGGCTCTCTAATTGCTCTCTGCCAACTCGTAACAGTATCGATTCATACATTGCGTTCAGCACAAGGAGTATCGAGTATGAAGATGGAACAGAAACATAGACGCGGCACTCTCTTGATTGCGAGTTGCTTGTTAATAGCTATCGTGCTTGGCGCCGCCGCTCCTCTGCGTTCCGATGACGAGCGACGAGATACTTCGACCAGCGCAACGGAAGAGACACAAAGAAGAACTAGGAACGAAGAGCATGCCCAAACGAAAAAGGCCCGCGAGATAACTGGTTTAGTTGGTCCATCGGCAGAGGAAATTCACGACTTTCTTTATCCGCCCATCCAAGATGACAAAGCCGTCACACTGCCGACTGGGTAAACCGTCACGTGCTACCGCGAGCTTGGGTCCATTAGGAGTGTCCTGCGACTGAAGTTCGTCTAGACCCGGATTCCGCAGTTCGTCTTGATGCGGAGGCGAGGAGCAAATCTTTCGTAGCGAGCCAATAGATTTTGCCTCTGACCGGACGTCGACCAGCGGTGCTTTGTGCCCTGCCAAAACTTTTAAACCATCGGCAGCGAAGAGGGCGAAAATGACTTTGAAACTGCGTGCTTGAGTGTCTTCGGGACTTCACGCTCGCCCCTCGCTCTCGCCGTAGGTACGTTCAACTGCGACGTCCGAGGTAAATGATCTCAGAAGGGATTAGCAGCGGGTGCCCTCAGCGAGGCGGCAACGGCCCATGATCGGCCAGTTGTTTGTACAAGGCGATGGTTTCCGGATCGCGCGGTAGATCCTTTATTGCGGCGTCGATCTCTTCGGCTGTGATGGGCGAAGGATCGAGGCCTGTGAGTTTCTTAAATTCGTTGGGGAAGCCCGGGTCCCTGAATGCTTTTGCCATCGCCGCGCGCAGCATGCTCACCAGCTCCTTGGGCGTGCCCGGCGGCACAAAGTATGGCCAACGCGGGTAATCGAAAGCTCTATATAGGCTTAGTAAACGATGCTCTTTCTCGCTTTTGGCGAAGTTATCGATTTCCGGAATACTGCGCGAGTAAGGCGCGACATAGCGCCCTTTGGGCACCGTGATCACCGTGTGAAAGTTAACTTTTTCCATCATAGATGGATTCTGTTGAATGGTTGCGCTCGACATCGAGCCACCGTCAACCTCGCCGCGGAGTAGCGCAACATCTCTTTCCGGTGATGAATAACCGACGACGAATTTTGGCTCTTTCAAGCCCAACAAATAAGCCGCGAAACGGCCGTTGATATATGTGATATGTCCGACCGAATGGGCGCCAATGCGGATGCCCGTTGCACCGCGGAGTCTGTCGATCGTATCAAACCCTGCCTCCTTTCTGGTGACGAACGCCGTGGGACTACCGCTTTCGGTGGAACCAAGGTAGATCAGTTTATCCAAATCGTAATTGGTACCGGGCAAACCTAAAATCGGCCCGCTCACCAGCACGTTGCCCACGGCGCCGATCGTAAGGCCATCGGGTTTAGCTGTCGAGTAAATATAGTTAACGGCTGTCCGACCCGCAGCGCCCTGCTTGTGCTCGATGATGACGGTGGGTTCGCCGGGGATGTATTTTTTCAGGTATGGAATCAGTGCGCGCGCCTGGAGATCACCGTAGCCGCCAGGGGAGCCACCGCGGAGAATAGTAATCGTCTTTCCCTGGTAATAGGCGCTCTGACCCCAGGATGGCATCGGTGAGAGCCAAACGAGCAGGCAAAAAGCGGCCAACAAACGCAACGTTCTGCTTTTTAGCTTCATATTCCCGCCCTCACCCTAAGCGTGAGCCGAGAGGCTCGAGTCGTGAGCAAATGACGTGAATCCACCGCAGAATAGAAAACTTCTTCATTCGCGCCTCGGGCCTTCCGCCTCATGCCTCTTTCAGCAGCCTTGTGCGAATCAACGCGGCGGCAACGGATCCGGCCCCGATAATCGCTTGAATAACTCAACGACGTCCGGTTCACGCGGCAATTCACGCACCACTTTCTCCTGCTCTTCCGGCATCAAGGGTGATGCCTCGAACCCTGAAAGTTTTTTGAATTCCCGATGAAACTCCGGATCCCTAAGCGCCTTGCGCATAGCGTCCTGAAGTATCTGCACCTGTAATTTCGGAGTTCCCGGCGCCAGGACGTAGGGCGTCCCGACCAGCCTGAAAGCGCGGTACATTGCCAAGAGTTTCCGCTCTCTTTCAGATTTCGCGAAACTTTCAATTTCTGGCAGCCGCGCAAAGCCTTGCGGCCGCTGTCCCTTGGGAATTTCAACGATCGCGTGCAGATCCAAAAGCTTTTTTTCCATTTCTTCGGCGTTACGCAGCCCGAGGGTTTCCAACGCATTGGCGCGGCCGTCCAATTCGCCGCGGGCTAATGCGATATCTATTTCCGGGCCGCCGTAGCCCGTGACGAATCTCGGCTCCTTCAGATCCAGCAAGTAAGCGAACAGCCGCGCGGTGATATAGATGTCATGTCCCACCTCCTGCGCGCCGATTCTCACTCCGGTGGCAGCGCGCAGCTTGTCGAGACTATCGAGCCCGGCTTCCTTGCGCGTGAGGAAAACGTAGTGGAAGACACTTACGGGCGAACCGAGGTATATTAGTTTGTCGATGTCGTATTGAACTCCGCCGGTGTCGAGAATCGCATTAGTGACCAACGAAGACGACATACCCCCGATGGTCAATCCATCCGGACGCGCAACACGGTACACGTGGTTTGCCGCTTTCCGGCCGCCACCTCCCGGCATGTAGTCGGAAATGATTTTGGGATTGCCCGGGATGTATTTCTCCAGAAAAGGAAA
>DATACQ010000939.1:0-3628 GCA_036258955.1 Binatia bacterium | reverse complement strand
CGTTTTTAGCGCAAGCATTGGGATCATCGATGATCTCGCTCCCCAGTGGCGCTCCGGAGGAGTGGAGCAACGTAGTTACCGGCGAGAAAGTTTTGGCGAGCTCCGGTGGCCAGAGCAGGTGTTTGGCACTAGGTACGCTCTTCGCTCATTTCCCGGTCGCGTTATTGGCCGGTCAAAGCGCGCCCGCCTCAAGCTTGCGCGCTGAGCCGGAGATCGCCGAAGAGGTTCAGAGTGGTCTCCTCTAATGGTATGCGCGACGGCCGCAAACGAGTGGTGATCGAGGCCGTGACCCCGGAGATCGACCATGGCCGTTTCCCGGCGAAGCGCACGGTCGGCGACAAAGTTGTGGTCGAAGCCGATGTTTTTGCCGACGGTCACGACCTGCTTTCATCCGTGTTGCTCTACCGCTATGAAGCGGAAAGGACGTGGCGTGAAACGCCGATGGAATCCCTCGTCAATGACCGCTGGCGCGGGGTGTTTCCCGCAGAGCGGCTCGGACGCTATTGCTACACGATTCAAGCTTGGGTTGATCCCTTCAAAACCTGGCAGCGTGACTTACGCAAGCGCGCAGACGTGGGCCAGGTGGAAGAAGTTGACTTGGTGGCGGGCGCCGAATTGGTGGAGGACGCGAGCCGGCGCGCTAAGGGGGAAAGGGTCGCGAGCCCTAGGCCCAAGACTCCCGACCCCTTGGAAGATGCCGAATCGCTGAATCGCTGGAGCAGCGCGCTGCGGGCTCAGCGCCCCTTGGCCGAGCGCATCACCGCTGCCCTCGACGAAGAGCTTCTGCTGCTCATCGAGCGCTACCCCGACCGGCGTTTTGCGACCACTTATGAGCCGGAGCTGGTGCTTAATGTGGACCGCGACAGGGCCGGCTTCAGCTCGTGGTATGAGCTCTTTCCACGCTCGTGGGCTCGCGAGCCCGGGCAGCACGGCACGTTCGAGGATGTCAGGCGTCACCTGCCGTACGTGGCTTCCATGGGTTTCGACGTGCTTTATCTGCCGCCGATTCATCCTATTGGGTCGTCGCATCGCAAGGGAAAAAATAACGCGATCCATGCGGCTGTCGCCGACCCGGGGAGCCCCTGGGCGATCGGCGCGAAGGACGGCGGTCACAAGGCTGTTCATCCGCAGCTTGGAACTTTGCAGGATTTTCAACGTCTGGTGAGCGCGGCGCGGGATTACGGGATCGAGATTGCGTTGGATCTGGCTTTTCAGTGCACCCCTGACCATCCATATGTGAGCGAACACCCGGAGTGGTTTCGCCGGAGGGCGGACGGCTCGATTCAATATGCCGAAAATCCACCCAAGAAATACCAGGACATCTACCCTCTGGATTTTGAAAATGAACGGTGGCAGGAGCTTTGGGACGAGCTGAAATCAGTGGCGCTGTTCTGGATCGATCAGGGCGTACGCATTTTTCGCGTCGATAATCCTCATACCAAACCGTTCCCCTTTTGGGAGTGGTGGATCCGTGAAATCCAGAAGGATTATCCTGAGCTGATTTTTCTAGCCGAAGCTTTCACCCGCCCCAAGGTTATGCGCCGGCTCGCGAAGCTTGGTTTCACGCAGTCCTATAGCTACTTCGCCTGGCGCAACGCCAAATGGGAATTGACCGAGTACTTTACCGAACTAACGCAATCCGAGATGCGCGAATATTTCCGTCCCAATCTCTGGCCCAACACGCCGGATATTTTAACAGAACATCTTCAATTCGGCGGCCGGCCGGCGTTCATGGCGCGGTTGGTCTTGGCGGCAACCCTGGGCGCCAATTACGGCATCTATGGACCCGCCTTCGAACTCTGCGAGAACCGCGCCAGAGAACCGGGAAGCGAGGAATACCTCGATTCCGAGAAGTACGAGATCCGGCGCTGGGATCTGGAAAATCCGGATAGCCTCAAAGAGCTCATTGGCCGAATCAATCGCATTCGCAAAGAAAATCCGGCGTTGCAGTCCGACCGCAGTTTGCGCTTTCATGAGATCGACAATGATCAGATGATTTGTTACAGCAAGGAAACAGAAGACGGTGCCAACGTTATCGTTGTGGTGGTCAATCTCGATCCTCATCACGTCCAAACAGGCCGGGTGCGCTTGCGCTTCGAAGCCTTTGATCTGGAAGAGCGCCAGGCCTATCAGTTCCACGATCTGCTCACCGACGCCCGTTATCTGTGGCACGGCCGGCAAAACACGGTGGTACTGAATCCCCATTCAGTGCCGGCGCATATCTTCCGCGTCAGGCGCCATGTCCGGCGCGAACAAGATTTCGACTATTTCATGTGATGGACAATTTCGAGTTGCGAATTTTGAGCTTCGCAATTCAGCGATTCGGTTCAGGGAACCTCCGAAATCCGGATTTGGATTTGTGGGTTTCCCGACTGCATCGGCTTTGGGCAGCTTACCGGAATCACGGTTCGTAATGTTGCGCAGTTTCCGACGCCGGACAAGGTCGACGCCGTAGTTTGGCTCAGAACGAGAATCGAATTTCGAAAGTTTACAAGGAGGGGCATGGTTAAGGTTCAAAAAGCCGCGCGCCAGGCGGCGGTTGTGGAGAACCCGTTCTGGTACAAGGAGGCGGTGCTCTACGAGTTACACGTGCGCGCCTTCGCTGACGGCAATGGCGACGGCATCGGCGACTTTCAGGGACTCACAAGCAAGCTCGACTATTTGCAGGACCTCGGCGTGACGGCGCTGTGGCTGCTACCATTCTATCCGTCGCCTTTGAAGGACGACGGCTACGACATTTCGGACTACAACGACATCCATCCGGATTATGGCACGCTGCACGACTTCAGACAGTTCTTGCGCGCCGCCCACGAACGCGGCATGCGTGTCATCACCGAGCTGGTGATCAATCACACTTCGGACCAGCATCCCTGGTTTCAACGCGCGCGCAAGGCGCCTGCCGGCAGCAAGGCGCGGGATTTTTATGTCTGGAGCGACAGCCAGGAGAAGTATCACGAAGCGCGCATCATCTTCAAAGATTTCGAACCCTCCAATTGGGCCTGGGATCCGATCGCGAAAGCTTACTACTGGCATCGTTTCTATTCGCACCAGCCGGATTTGAATTTCGACAACTCTGCCGTCAAGAAAGCGATTTTTAACGCTCTCGACTTCTGGTTGGGCATGGGCGTCGATGGGCTAAGGCTCGATGCTGTGCCGTATCTGTACGAGCGCGAAGGCACGAGCTGCGAAAACCTCTCAGAGACCCACGCGTTTCTCAAAGAACTGCGCAGGCACGTGGATCAGAAGTATAAAAACCGCATGCTTCTAGCGGAAGCCAATCAGTGGCCGGAAGATGCGGCGGCGTATTTCGGCACGGGCGACGAATGCCACATGGCGTTTCACTTTCCGCTGATGCCGCGTCTTTTCATGGGCGTGCACATGGAGGATCGTTTTCCAATCATTGACATTCTGCGGCAGACACCGCGCATTCCCGACACCAGCCAGTGGGCGCTTTTTTTGCGCAATCACGACGAACTCACGTTGGAGATGGTGACGGACGAAGATCGAGACTACATGTACCAGGTCTACGCCACCGATCCGCAAGCGCGCATCAATCTGGGCATCCGCCGTCGGCTTGCGCCGCTGCTCGGCAACAACCGCCGAAAGATGGAGCTGCTAAAAAGCCTGC
>DATACQ010000938.1:0-5355 GCA_036258955.1 Binatia bacterium | reverse complement strand
GGACACGCGAAAAAACCTGCTTTCGAATCAGTTGGTGATCATCGTGCCGGCGGATTCCAAGCTCACAATTCGCTTACCAAAGGATCTATTACAAGGCGAGGTCAGGCGAATCGCGCTTGCCGAGCCCTCCTCCGTTCCGGTGGGTGTCTACAGCAGGAAATATCTCTCTGACGAAGGTTTATGGAATAAAATCGAACGGAAGGTCGTGCCCGTGCAAGATGTGCGTGCTACCTTAGCTTCGGTGGAGTCCGGCAACGTTGAAGCCGGTTTCGTTTACAAAACCGATGCCGCGGTTTCCAAGAAAGTGCAGATTGTCTACGAAGTGCCTCTCGACAAGGGTCCCAGAATTACTTACCCGGTTGCCGTAATCAAGGATTCGAAGCGCAAAGATGCCGCCCGTGATTTCATGGAATACGTGCGGACTTCGAGCGCGAAAGAGGCGTTTAAGAAGTACGGCTTCGTCGTCCTGGATTGAGCCCACTGTTTCAGTTGTGATCTTCTCGTTCGAGACTTGGCAAATCACGCTTTTTTCTCTCGCCGTAGGGCTCACCAGCACCCTGCTAATACTACCCTTCGGCGTCGCTCTCGCATGGCTGTTCGCGCGCAAGGAGTGGCCGCTAAAGAGCGTTGTCGAAACGCTGGTGCTGTTGCCGCTAGTGATGCCGCCGGTATCTACGGGTTTGATCCTGTTGAAAATCTTCGGCCGGCGCAGTCCCGTGGGTCAATGGCTCTACGAACGCGGCATCGAGATCGTATTCAATTGGAAGGGCGTACTCATCGCAATGGCCGTGATGTCCTTCCCACTTCTCGTCCGTTCTGTACGAACTTCTTTTGCGGAGGTGAATGTCCGCCTTGAGCAGATCGCCGCGACCCTCGGCGCTTCGCCAGTTAAAGTATTTTTTGCGATCACAGTTCCCCTTGCTTACAGGGGCATCATCGCCGGGGCGTTACTGGCCTTCTCGCGCGCCCTTGGCGAATTCGGTGCGACGATTTTGTTGGCGGGAAATATCCCGGGCGAAACCCAGACGCTATCGTTGGCGATTTATAGTTTCGTGCAATTGGGGAAAGATCCGGAAGCGTATACTTTGCTGGGGATCACGGTCGCGTTGGCGTTCCTTTTCGTATGGTCCTCGGAATGGCTGCTGCGCTCGGCGAAGAGGGCGTGAAATGCAGCTACGGTGCCGCATACCTCTGGCGAGTTTTGAGCTTGATATTGATGCAACGTTTGACGCACGCGTGACATCCATCTTCGGTCCTTCCGGCTCCGGCAAGACTACGTTGCTTGATGCCATCGCAGGTCTGAGAAAAGTCACGGCCGGAGAGATAGAGATTAACGGCCAGACGCTCTTTTCGTCCCAACGGCGAATCGATCGAGCCCCGCGAACACGTGGCGTTGGCTACGTTCCTCAGGAAGGAGCCTTGTTCCCACACCTCTCTGTGCGCAAAAACATTCTCTTCGGAGCCAACCGGCGGCAATCCTCCACGGACTCTGCAGCTCTGCCGATGCACTACGTGTTTGAGGTTCTCGAGATCGGCAATCTTCTCGAACGGTCCGTCACACAGCTCTCCGGAGGAGAGGCGCAAAGGGTGGCTCTGGCGCGCGCGATTTTATCCCGCCCGCAGTTGCTGTTGCTGGATGAACCTCTGGCTGCTCTCGATATCGGCCTCAAGGAAAGAATCCTGCCCTACCTGGCGCGCGTGCGGGACGAATTTTCCATACCCATCATCTACGTTACGCACAACTTGGCCGAGGTCCTGAGCCTGGCGGATTGGGTGTTGATAGTCAGGCAAGGCCGGCTAGTGTCGCAGGGGATCCCACAGGAGGTGCTACGGTCGTCCCAGGCAGTCATCCCAACAGAGGACGATCAGTTCGAGAACATCTTGACAGCCAGCATTATGGAACCAGACCAAGAATCGGGGCGAACCAGGGTGTGTTTGGCCTCTGGACAGGAACTCTACGTGCCCTTTGTGTCGCAAGCGAATGTGCGGACGATAAAGGTTCGTATCAGCCCCGATGATATTCTCCTCGGTACCAAACGTCCCGAGGGAATCTCCGCGGCCAACGTTCTGGCAGGAATTGTTAAACGGGTCGAGACTCGGGCCGGAGAGGCCCTTATCACAGTAGACGCAGGCGAGGAGTTCTTTGTCCGGCTCACCCAGTCGGCAGCCAAGAGGCTGGAGCTTGAAGAACAGATGCGGGTGTTTTTAATTATGAAAACCCGTTCGTTCCGCCTGCTCTAACCAAGCCATTTGATGGCTGCTTGGCCTTATGGTTAAACGATTTAAACGACTCGATTTTGATGTCTTGGTCTACACCGTTCTATCGCTTGGCTCGGTTCAACTCGTTCAAATCGGCGCCGGAGGTTCTGAAGGCTTGAACTGCTTGAAGGATTGCAACGACTGAAACCGGCGACGAATAGGAAGCATGCTCTACTGTGATAACTTTTTGTCGTATGAGCGTCACGTATGCTTATGCGCCAGTATCGTGCTCGCGGCCTTATTTTTGGGCTGCAGCCGCAGCGAACGTATGGATACGCTTTACTTACAACGCTGCGTTAGCTGCCATGGCGCCAGCGGACAGGGCGACGGGCGGATGGCCGCGTTGCTCCCCGTATCCGTCCCGGATTTCAGAGAGACCGTGGAACGTAAGAGCAACGCGCAGATGCGCCGAATTATCAGTGAAGGGAAAGGTGTAATGCCGGCTTTCAATCCCGCGCTGAAGCCGGGCGAAATAAACGACATGGTTCGCATGGTCCGCCTGCTGAGCCGGGAAGGCCGGGAGCTGAGCTGGTGGGAGAAGTACGACGCGCTGGTGATTGCCCACTGTAGCGTGCCATGGGAGGTCGTCTTTGGCTACAATGAGCCGCCCGAAACGCCGTAGTTGGGGCAAACTCCATCAAGCTGTAAGAGGCTGTTTTGAGCTTATTGGAGGCTGTCCTGAGCTTATTGAAGGATTCAATGCTTAACGTCTCGCATCCGCCTCCCATACGTAGACAAGGATTAGTTAACCGTGAACCACTGACTCGAGCAGTCTCTGATGCTCGAGGGTGCCAGTACGACGAGCATTCACGAGCACCACTCACAGCTTTCCGATTTCTGGCAGTCCTGCAAGTCATCCTTTTTACGTTATCAGTACCTTGGCTTGCCTGGAGCCATGATCCAAGCGCGCCCGCAAAGACTCAGGTTGCCGAACGCCGCGAGGTGCGTATCGCGATTCAAGACTTCGTTTTGACCGATCAAAGCGTACGGCCGTTTCAGTTCATTTCGCTGCGCCGCAAAGTCAGCATTGTTGCGTTTGCTTACACAACCTGTCCGGATGTTTGCCCGCTTGTCACAGCCGCCATGCGTCAGATTCAAGAAAGTCTTAACAACAACGAGCGGAGTTCGACCCGCTTCATCACAGTCACCACCGATCCCGAAATTGATACACCAGAGAGGCTGACCGCTTACGCTAGGCGCTATGACGCTGATTTGACGGATTGGGCGTTCTTAACCGGTCATGAAGCTGAGCTCGCGAAGGTTTGGAAGAACTTCGGAGTGTCCGTGCACAGAAAGGCGCGGGGCCTTGTGGATCACACCCCTCTAACGGCGCTTGTCGATCGCGCCGGCATTATGCGCATTGCCTACATAGGGGCATCGCCGGATGCAAATACGATCCGGCGCGACTTACGACGGTTGTTGCACTCAAAATAGGCTCCTGGCGCGCTCAAGCATGGAGCTCGGCCGGCGTCGATCGCTTCGATGGGTGCTACTTAACTTGACAAGCTAAGAGCTTGAAACTAAACTCAAACCTGAAGTTTTTGAGGTTCGTTCTCTAATGGCTTTCGAAAACCTTGAGCAACTCGAGGGAAAGATCAACCGCCTGATCGAGAGTCACGAGCGGGTGAAAAAAGAAAAGGAATTCATCAAAAAAAAACTCGAGCAGAAAGAAAGCGAGTGGCACCACCTCCAGGGGCAGATAAGGCGCTATGAGCGCGAACGGGTCGAACTCAGAGAGAAGATAGATAAGATTATTGGACAGTTGGCCGGTCTTGAGATTCCTGACTGAGCATCAAAACTATGAATAAGCCGCTGGACGTTGAAATATTGGGACAAAAACTCACGATCAGCAGCGATTCCGATGAAGACCATATGCTGCGAGTGGCGGGGTACGTTGATGGAAAGATGCAGGAACTGCTGCACTCGCCGAAGGCTATTGCGAGATCAAACATCGCTGTCTTGGCGGCGCTCAACATTGCCGATGAGTACCATCGCCTGAAAGAGACTCACGAGGCAATGTTAAGCAGACTGAATCAAATGTCCAACAGGCTCGACACGAGTTTGATCGAGGAGGGTTAGAATTTCTCGGCGCAGCCCGGCGTTCTTCAACGCGTAAGGGGCAAAGCGCACATCGGAAGCGTGCAATGATGAGGATTTGGGGAGAAGCGATAATCGGCGATTTGGTAGCGTGGGTTCTGGCGTTCTCGAACCGAATTGGAATGTGGCGAACCCCTCTGGGAAGCTTTAATTCTAAGATCGTGAAAATTCCGTTGGGTAAGTGTGGTTTGTTGCCGCGCCTGAAAGCGCGTGCAACACGACTGTCGCGTGGCCCAACTTGCCTTCTTTGCCGATCGATTTGCTAGAGGTTACTTCCCCACAATACTCTTCATCGCGCGCCTGCTTGCGGAAACCTCAATGTGGCGCGTGGACATCGAAGAGAAAAAGCTTCTCCTTCGCGAAGCCGTCTTAGCCCGGCGGAACTCTCTCACTAAACACGAGTGCCTCCGCTTGAGCCGGGCCATTCAGTCCCGCGCCCTCGAGCTGCTGCCCTACCAAGCTTCACGTTCCGTCGCGCTCTACAGCGCAACGCGGAACGAAGTCGACACGGAAGAAATTCTTGACCGTGCCCTAGCTTCGGGACGCCGGGTGTTTTTCCCGCGTACCAGTGCCGATGGTGCCGCCGAGTTTTTCGGCATCGCCTCGAAGGCCGATCTGTCCCCCGGCCGCTATGGCATCCGCGAACCCAGCGGGGCGCAGCTTTTGAGCAAAAGCGACCGCGCGGCTCTGGTGGTGTTTGTCCCGGGTGTGGCATTCGATCGAATGGGTAACCGGTTGGGCAGGGGCAAAGGGTGGTATGACCGGGTGTTGGCGCAGCTAGAGGATGCCACAATCATCGCACTGGCTTACCAGTTTCAGATCGTAGAACTGGTGCCAGTTGGCGCATGGGATAGGAAGGTTCACTACATAGTCACTGAAGATGAAATCATCGACTGCGACGAGGCGAGTGGAGCCGCACCGCCTGTATCGCAGCATAAGGGAAGGGGGTGTTTTCATTGAGCCAACCAGCACTGTTTGCTTTAGCAGGATTGATCGGCG
>DATACQ010000937.1:0-10501 GCA_036258955.1 Binatia bacterium | reverse complement strand
CGTTTTTATCGGGTTTGACGTCCTCACCACCCTGAAAATCAAAGCTCAAGAGAACTGCAATCCGGGCATCGCCCGGCCAAAAGATTTTCCCTTGGGCGTGGTATTCCTCAATTATCATCCTGGTCCTCCAATCTTGCTAGGCCGCCGGCCCCGCGATTTCTCCAGTCTAGTCTTATTAGGTCCCGATCATCCGTGCAAGCGAAAATGCCTACTGCGAGCCTGCTTGATAAATGAACGACGCGTAGTGTCCGTTGTTGGCAATGCAAAAAGATTGTATAGAGTGAGCCGTAGCTTGCGGGAGGTAGCTCATGGCAGCCCAGGACGGAAATTCCGGCCCATTCGAAGTCGGCGGAGTTCTGCTCAATCAACCGTTCAAGATTCGCCGGCTCGGCCACTTTGGTTTCAATCTCGCCAATATGGAAGAAGGGCGCCGCTTTTATGTTGAGCTTCTCGGGTTTCGCATCTCCGATGTGATGGATTACTCCAAACGCGTCAAATCCCCCGAGCAGATAGCCGCGCTTGGCGATCCCAACGGCTATTTTACCCGCTACGGTGGAGATCATCATGCGCTCGTGCTTTTCCCCAAACGCGTACGCGAAGCTCTGGGGCGGCGTGAAAGACCCGGCGTCACGATCAATCAGATTACCTGGCAGGTAGGCAGTCTGCGCGAGGTGAGCAACGCAATTAAGTGGTTACAGAGTCAAGGCATCGAGTTGCAGCGCTCCGGGCGCGACATGCCCGGCTCTAACTGGCACACCTATCTCTATGATCCCGATGGGCATAGCAATGAGCTTTATTACGGGATCGAACAAATCGGTTGGAACGGGCATAGTAAACCCCGCGCGATGTACGACCGGGGTTTCGACAAACCGCCGGAGCTCCCGCAAATTTCCGAATTCGATGAGGTCCAGCAGGCAAGAGCAAGAGGCATCGATCCGACCAGCGGCTACCGCCATATCGATGATCTCCCGGCGACATATGATGTCGATGGAATTCTGCTGCCGCGACCATTTAAGATCGTCCGACTCGGGCCCGTCGGTCTATTTGTGGAAGATATTGAGACATCGGCAAAGTTTTACCTCGGCAAATTAGGATTTGCGCTCACCGAAGAAGTTCTTTGGAACGGCCATCGCTGCCTATTCCTGCGTTGCAACACCGAACATCACTCGCTGGCACTGTTTCCGAGCGCGCTGCGCCAGCGAGTCGGCCTCAGCGCCGATACAAAGAGCGCTTTTCTCGGTTTGCAATTAGCCAATTTCCGGCAACTCAAGGAAGCCGTAAAATTCTTGCGCGATCGCGGCATCCAGATCATAGACCCTCTTCCCAACGAGTTGTCGCCAGGGATCGACTACGCCGTCCATGTACTGGACCCGGACGGTCATTGCCTAAAGCTTTACTGTGCCATGGAGCAAATTGGCTGGGACGGTAAACCAAAGCCCAAGGAAATGCGCAAGCCCCGGAAACTCAGCGACTGGCCCGAGAGATTGGAGGGCGACAGTGACATTTATCTCGGCGAGCCGTTTTTCGGGCCGTGGGGATAATAGTTTCGGGTTTCGACTGTTCAGACGAAGCCGCACACGAGCAACAATCACGTTCTCTTTTCAGGGAGGATCGATCATGGTGATACGCGAATTAAAGAACGGAGGCTGTTACATCAGCACGCAAGAAGACCATGCCGAGCTGTCGGCCCAGTTTGCGGCACACTGGGGTAATGAGCGGTTTTCACAACTGCGGCCGTACGAGACGATGGTCTTTGCGACCACTTTTCACGATAGCGGCTATCGCGAGTTCGAAGGCAATCCTCCAATTAATGCTGCCAGGGGGAGACCGTATGCCCACCGTGAGGAGATTCCGTCCTTTGAAGCCACAGAGCTGGCGGCCTATGCAAGAAATGTCGATTGGGTTCGTTCTCACGATCCCTACGCTGGCCTTCTTGTTTCCATGCACCGCACCGGCCTCTGGCAAAACCGCTATAACGTATTCACCGAGCCATCCATGCGGGTGCGTGAGCGAAGTCCGGAAGTTCAGCGGGCGAAGAAGGATTTAGAGGCAAAGCAGGAAGCGTTCAAAAAAGAGCTCGCCGCACAACGGCCCGACTTCGCCAACGAGCTTGAGTACAACTACCGCGCATTGCAGATTTTCGACTTGCTCTCACTTTATTTTTGCTGCGACGGTCACACGGCTGATGAAGAGTTCAAGGAATATAAAATTGCCCCCGTGCGGGTCTCCTACGATAGTGATCAGACGGTGGCCTTGCAGGTGTTTCCAAACGGCGGCAATTCGGTGCGCATCGATCCTTATCCCTTCGACATCTCGCCGCTAAAAATCGCCGTGCGCGCGCGCATTATGACACTGGAAAGTGGCAAGAGCGAAACCGCCGGTTTGGAAGCGTATCAAAAAGCGCCGCGGCAATTGCTGACTTTTGAAATGAGCCGCTGAGGAACAGGTCGAGCTTGTTCAAAGTTTAACGTAAAATCAATAGCTCGCCGTTCCACGCAGAATTAGCCTGAACCGGGTGTGACATGGAACAAAACGTTAGTTTCTCTTCCGATGGCCTTAAGCTCTCGGGTATCGTCACTTTACCGGAGAATCTGCGTCCGGGCGAACGGCGCCCGGCGTTTATCGTGCTGCACGGGTTTGGCGGCAATAAGGATGGGCAGGGCCAACAAGTGGTGGCCAAACAGCTTGCGCAGTGGGGTTACGTCACTCTGCGCATTGATTTTCGCGGCTGCGGCGATAGCGAGGGCGAGCGCGGCCGTATCATTTGCTTTGACCAAGTGGCCGATACCCGGAACGCGATCTCTTTCCTAGCGAGCCGGCCGGAGGTGGACCCCCAACGCATGGCTCTTGTGGGCAGCAGCTTCGGCGCCGCCGTGGCGGTTTTTACCGGCGGCGCCGACCAGCGGGTGGCGGCGGTAATCTCCTGCGGAGGATGGGGCAACGGCGAGCGCAAGTTTCGCGGCCAACACCCGAGCCCAGAGGCCTGGGCAAAGTTCACTGCGACGCTGGAGGAAGGCAAGCGATATCGCGAGCGCACGGGCAAGTCACTGATGGTGCCCCGCTACGATATCGTGCCGATTCCCGAGCGCTTGCGGCGGAACATGAGCGCGGGATCCATCATGGAATTCCCGGCCGAGACGGCCCAAAGCATGTACGATTTCCGCGCCGACGAGCAGGTGGGCAATATCTCCCCACGGCCGCTGCTGTTACTACATAGCGCCAATGACTCGGTGACGCCGACGTACGAGTCGATCGAGATGTTCAAGCGCGCGCGCCAGCCCGCCGAGTTGCATCTGTTGTCGGATGTCGACCATTTCACTTTTAACGAAGAGAACCAGCGCTTGACCCGCATCGTCGCCGACTGGCTGGAGCGCTACTTTCCCGTGAACAAGAAATAGGTCAGCGATAAGCCGCGTCAACGGATATCTCACCACGAAGTGTTTTCATGGGTTTCGCTCGTCCACAGAGTATGAAAAAACAGCAGGTGCATCACCGTATTTCCTCCGCCATGTCGCCATCGATTCCGACATCCAGATCCGCAGGATGCGTCCGGAGACATCCATGTCAGCCTGGATTCCAGCGCTCCATGCTGGGATGACGAAATCGGACAGCCTGCCTGCACTGACTGAGCATTCCACGAATTATTTTCGGAGGAGGTTACGAGCGCAGGAAGCTGAAGCTAAAAAGTTCCGCTACCTTCGTGTGCTCCGAGTTGTCAATATCTGACCGCATGCATCAGATTATCCGCGCAGATCAAGAAAATTTTCGTGCAGAGTAAGACGACGACACCAAAATGCCTAAATTTAACTCCGGCGACTTGCTTCAGTTTAGCCAACGACTGCTTGCAGCCAGCGGCATTCCGGCCGAGCACGCACGTCTGGTAGCCAAGCTTCTCGTGCAAGCGGATTTGCGCGGGTATCCGGGACACGGCGTCACCCGGATCCGGCCGTATCTCGCTTGGATCGAAGACGGCACCATTCAGCTCGCGCAACAAGCCGAGATCATACGCGAGGGCAAGACCACCGCGGTCATCGATGGTCATCATTACCTCGGCCAGGTCATCGTCCATGACGCGATGCAATTGGCGATCCACAAGGCCCGAGAGCACGGCGTTGGCATCGTTTGTATCCGCCGCGCCAGTCACTGCGGCCGTCTCGCAGATTACGTCGAGATGGCTGCAGATGAAGGAATGATCGGCGCCGGCGCAGTAAGCGTAGGCGCAGGCAACACCGCGCCGCATGGTGCGATGCAAAGGGTCACTGGAACTAATCCGATGGCTTTCGGCATTCCCGGCAGCAATCGTCGGCACTTCATTCTAGACTTTGCCACTTCCGCCATGAGTATGGGCGAGATTCAGAAACGCCTCGCGCGTGGAGAGACAATTCCTGAGGGCGTCCTCATGGACGGCCATGGAAAACCGACCTGTGATTTTGTCGAATTCCGTGGACCACCGCGTGGCATGTTTCTGCCATTCGGCGGCTACAAAGGATCGGGCGTTGCTCTGATAACCGAGCTTCTCGGTGGCGCGCTAACCGGCAATGGGCTCGGGCGCGACTGGTGGGAAAAGGGAGGGCATGGCGTGAACGGAGTGTTTCTTCAAGCCATTGCTGTGGAAGAATTTCAACCACTGGACGAGTTTACCGCGAAAGTTGACGAGTTGGCTTCGTTCGTGAAATCGCGTAAGCCCGCGCCAGGTTTTAGCGAAATTTTCCTGCCCGGCGAGCAAGGCAGAAGACACGAAGAGCGGCAACTGAGAGATGGGATTGAAATTGATGAGGGAACCTGGAGTGACTTGATACAACTCGCTAACAACCTGAACATTGAATTACCGCAGCCAATAGCATCCTTCGCCGGAACTCAGGCAAGAGATTAGTCTTGCCAGTCCCCGAGACGGGCCGCAATTGATGTACGTCCTTCCACCGGCAAAGGACGAGCGGTAAAGTCTGTGAAATCTAAGATCCCATGATTCGCTCACGCTGAGCTTGTCGAAGCATGAATGACGTTTCGGCATAGTCTCCAATGACAGGGAAGCGTCGGGTAAGAAACACGGCTCTAACAACGCACTATTCCTCGTGGATCTCAACTCGAATCGCCTGCCCTCTTCCGGACTCCGGGCAGGCGCTCGCCGCTGAAAGCAAATCCATTTCGGCGCGAAAAGTTATATATGCTTCATCTTTGGGCCGGATCATGGTGTCATACATGACGCCCGTCTGCGGGTCGATGCGCATGCACTGAAAAATATTGAAAGGGCTTGGCACGTCATCCGGCGCGATTCCCCAGGGTTCCACGGCATTGCTGAGATTTTCATAGCAGCCATGATCGGGAATGTCCTCGGGGCGTTTGGGATTGATATCGACGCCTTCGGCGAATAATCGTTGCGACGCTCCCTGAGCCACCATCTCGAAGCGCTTGCGGCTGCACATCCCTTTCTGCAGATCGTGATGCCCTTCAGTGAACGTATCTTCGAGAATCGTTAGCATCGGATTGTTCCGCTTCGAATATAAGATATCGCCAGTGCTGACAAAAATTTTGGCCTGATTAGTTTTGGTCCTGGCTTGATCGAAGCGCTCGGTCAGGTCGTGCAGGTTGAAGGCTACGAAATCAACGATGCTCCTGCCCGCGATTCGCAGCCTTTGACCTTTCATCAGCTGAAACGCCGCTCCTGAATTTTTCCCGACGATTGTGCTTTTCAACACAGCCATTCACTATCCGAGTTTACACGCCTGCCAAGCAGAGAAATCATTATCACGCGACTCTTCGTTACGAAAGAAGGTCGCGCGGATTTTTAATTTCGTTAACCGGCAAAAATCAATAACAGGATACAAGAATGTTACTGTAGGGCTACCTGCCGGCCCATGGAGAGCGATCCTTGACATGCTGCCGATTTGTTTTGAGGGCGCCAATGTATTATTCAGTTCTACTAAAATGCGCTAGATTGCTGAAAAGACCTTTTATGCTTTGCTACACTCGCGAGAGACTCTCGTGAGTTCTGAAATGATGCGAGGAACACCGGGACCCGTTTCTCGAAGGCCTTTTATTCTCAACCGTGCTGACAGTCGATGACCCTTAATCACGTACTGCAACGTCTCAGATTCGTGCTCCAGTCCGCCGGCGTGGGCCCGGGGCAGAGGTGAAGCTTAGCTCAAGCTCATTTTTGTTTTACGTATGAGAACACCGCGCCTCCGGTTTGACGTTCTGAGCAGCACCCGCAAACGCTTTCTCCGAAGCCTGCCCGGCGTTGCGATTCATTTTAAGAAGTCGAAAGCGCCACTTAAAGTCTCATTCCTCATTGCCGGTACGCAAAAAGGCGGCACAACGGCTCTGCACGAGCATTTCCGGGAGCACCCTCAAGTGTGCATGGCTAAGAGAAAAGAGGTGCATTTCTTCGACAAGGAGCGGTTCTTCAAGCACGGGACACCAGACTACTCCATCTATCACTCACGCTTCCGGCCGCGCTCCCCCGACCTGCTCCTGGGGGAAGCCACGCCGAGCTATATGTATTGGCAGCCGGCAGCGCGGCGGATATGGGAATATAACCCGGAGATGAAGTTCATCATCAGCTTGCGCAATCCGATCCTTCGGGCATTTTCGCATTGGAATATGGAGCGTGCGAGAGGCAAGGAGCCCCTTTCCTTTTGGGACGCGCTTCTCATGGAACCGGAGAGGCGTCAGCGGGCGTTACCGCTCCAGGACGGAAAACATTCATATATCGCGAGAGGGTTTTATCACGAGCAGCTTGAGCGTCTCTGGGCGTATTTTCCCAAAGCGCAGACCCACATCCTACGACAAGACGACCTCGATTCAGCTCCAACCAGAGCTTTGAATGAGGTCTGCGCTTTTCTGGGCATCGCCCCGTTGGCAACTGTTCGCGAGCATACCGGCTTTTCTACACCGTATGTTTCTTCTATGAGCCCTCGTGAATGGCGCTACCTGGCCGAGCTGTTCGAACCGGACATTCGCTCGTTGGAAATGGCCCTAAACTGGGACTGCAGCGATTGGTTCCGGGAGCCACGCTTCGGCGACTGAGATCACCGACTCCAAGCGTCCCTTCAGAGGAGAAAAGATGGAAAGTATTCGATTCGTTGATACCACAATTCGCGACGGGCATCAGAGTTTGTGGGCGGAAAACATGACCACGGGCATGATGATGCCGATCGCTAAGAACCTCGATGCGGCGGGTTATGAAGGCATCGAGTTGATCTCGGGTTCTCACCTTAAAAAATGCGTCCGTGAACTGAACGAGGATCCCTGGGAGCGAGTTCGCCTGGTCGCCAGGCAAATCACGAACACGCCGCTCAGAGTGATTGCGGGCCGGGTTAACACTTTTGAGTACAACCCGCCATCGATGTACTGGCTCTTCATCGAACGGATGTTCGCCAATGGCATACGCGAGGCGCGCATCTCAGATGAGTGGAATGACTATGAGGGGTGGAAGTTCCGCGTTGGCGTCTGCCATGCTGTAGGGATGCGCAGCATTTTGAATCTGATCTATTCCGTATCACCCAAGCACACCGATGAATACTATGCCAAGCGCACGCGCCAGGCGGCGTCGCTCAAGCCCTATCGCCTTTGTCTGAAAGACCCAGGCGGACTTTTAACTCCGGAGCGCATGGAGACTCTTGTGCCGGTTATCTACCAGCACGCTAACGGCATTCCGGTCGAGCTGCATACACACTGCACCACGGGCCTCGGCCCGCTTTGCTGCATCAAAGGCATGGAGCTGGGTATGCGCAACATCAACACTGCGCTGCCGCCGTTGGCAGACGACACGTCCAATCCTTCCTTGTTCAACGTCTCCAGAAATGCCCGCGCGCTCGGCTACGCCACCGACATCGACGAAGATGTTTTGAAGCCTGTGTCACGGCATTTTACGGCCATCGCCAAGCGCGAGGGTTTCACCATCGGCGCTCCGGTGGAGTACGACTACACGCAGTACCAGCACCAGGTGCCCGGCGGCATGCTCTCCAACCTGCGCCATCAATTGCGCAAAGTCGGCATGGAACACAAATTTCCTGAAGCCTTGGAGGAAAGCATCCGCGTGCGCGAAGAATTTGGTTACCCGATTATGGTAACGCCTCTGTCGCAGTTCGTCGGCAGCCAAGCGGCCATCAACGTCATCGTGGGCGAGCGCTACAAAGAGGTCACCGATCAAGTCATCAAATTCGCTCTCGGGCACGCGGGTGCGGAAGGCGCCCGCGACATGGCTCCCGATGTCAAAGCAAAAATTCTCGACCGGCCCCGGGCCAAAGAATGGATGAAGTGGCAGCCGGATGAGCCGAGCGCAGATGAGATGCGCAAGCGGCTCGATGCCCAAGGAACATCCGATGAGGAGTTGCTGCTACGCTGGATCATCGGCAAAGAAGACATCGATAGAATGCGCGCCAATCCGCGGCCGCTGGAATATTTCAATCCGGAGCAGCCACTCGTCAACCTGCTGCAAGAATTGTCCAAGCGCGCCGGACACCGCCAGATATTCGTCCAAACACCGGGATTCTCCGTCACTTTGGAAAAACGGCAGTAGAATAGTTTCGGGTTTTGAGTTTCGGGTTCCGCGTTCTCGGATCAGAGAGCTTCGGCGGTTGCCTATCGACTTTTACCCGACTCTGCCAAACTCCAAACGTAACCAGAAACGTGAAACCAATCGATCCGAAGACGCGGATTAGTTTCAAATTCCGAGTTTCAGGTTTCGCGTTCCGGAACAATCTAAGCGCTGCATTTTCGAACACTCCGAATCGGGCGAACTCGAAACCCGTAACTGGAAACACGAACCATTCAGACGCGGTTGAACTTACGGCGCGCCAGTGCAATAAGAAAAAGAAGTTTACGAGGAGGACCAGTATGGCCAAAGATATCGTTGCAATCGACGTTCACATTCATCTTTCCGACGAAGTAACGCAAAAGGCGAAGGGAGATCGGACGGCGCAAATGGCGCGCTATTTTGGCCGCGAGCGGCCGCCGGTTTCCATCGATCAACTGGCGGACCAATACCGCGGGCGCAAGATGATGGCGGTTCTGATGAACGGGCGGGACGAGACCGTCACCGGCCTGCCTCCGGTGCCTAATGATCATGTCGCCGACGCGGTTAAAAAACATTCCGACGTCTTCCTCGGTTTCGGCGCCATCGATCCGTGGACCGGCAAACTAGCGCTCAATGAAATCAAGCGTTGTAAAGACCTGGGCCTTTGCGGCATCGGCGAATTGAACCCGGCGCGCCAGCACTTTTTTGCGAACGACGTGCGCTTTTATCCTTTGTGGGAAGAATGCGCCAAACTCAATCTGCCGATCCTCTTCCACGGCGGCATGGCTGCCGCCGGTGCCGGAACGCCGGGCGGCATGGGCATCAAACTGAAATACAGCCAGCCCATCGCGCTCGACGAAGTAGCCGCGGATTTTCCCGAGCTGAAAATCATCAGCGCGCATCCAACCTGGCCATGGACGGCCGAGAGCTTGGCCATCGCACGCCACAAAGCGAACTACTACATTGACCTTTCCGGTTGGGCTCCCAAGTACTTTCCGGCGGAACTGCTGCACAACATCAACACCCTGCTTCAGGACAAGGCGATGTTTGGCTCCGACTGGCCGGGGATCACTCCAGAGCGGTGGGTGGAAGAATTTCAGCAGTGCAACGTTAAGCCGGAAGTACGGAAAAAAATCATGCTCGACAATGCGGTCAAGTTTTTTGGATTGACTCTGTGACAGCGAAACGCCTGGCTTTTTGCGATTACCCCCGCCGATTACGGCTGGAAAATAATAAACCACAAGGTAGCCGTGAGCGAGTCAAATCACAGCGAACTGAGAGACATGGACGGCATCAAATTCGTTGACACAACGATTCGCGACGGGCATCAGAGTCTGTGGGCGGAAAACATGACGACTGGTATGATGCTGCCCATTGCGGAGGCGCTGGATCGCGCAGGGTTTGATGCGATCGAGTTGATTTCGAGCTCGCACCTGAAAAAGTGCGTGCGCGAGTTGAAGGAAGATCCCTGGGCGAGGGTCAAGCTCGTAAGCCAGCGCATTACACAAACACCGCTTCGTCTAAACGCCGGCCGCTTCAGCGCCTTCGACCTGACGCCGCGATCCATGTATCGGCTGTTCATGGAGCGCATGGCCTCCAACGGTATTCGCGAGGCGCGCATTTCCGAAGAATGGAACGAGCTCGAGGGTTGGACGTGGAAAACCCAAGTGGCGCGCGATGTCGGCATTAACCCGGTCCCCAACATCATCTATTCCGTCTCGCCGAAACATACGGACGCATATTTTGCCGAGCGCACGCGACAGGCAGCTTCACTCAAAGTAAGCCGCCTGTGTCTGAAAGACCCGGGGGGGTTGCTGACGCCGGAACGAATCCAAACCCTCGTGCCGATCATGTTCGAAAACGCCGGCGGCATTCCCATCGAATTGCACACGCACTGTACGACGGGCTTGGGCCCGCTGTGTTGCTTGGAAGCCGTCAAACTGGGCATCAAGATCGTCAATACGGCTTTACCTCCACTGGCCG
>DATACQ010000936.1:0-2532 GCA_036258955.1 Binatia bacterium | reverse complement strand
CAACTGACCGCAGGTTCGGCGCTGGCTCAAGGCGGTCGTTCGGCGGATTGGGACAAGACCGTCGAAGCCGGGCGTAAGGAAGGAAGAGTCGTCGCGTCGATCCCGCCCAGCGCTGAACTGCGAAGATTGATGGAGCTTTCTTTCACACGCCGGTACGGCATCGGCGTGGAATTCGTTCCCGCCCGGGGCGGCAGCGTCGTGCAGCGCATCGTCAATGAGGCGAAGGCCGGCGTGCGCTATTTCGACCTGCATATTGGCGGCACCGAATCAGTCGTCACCGGCATGCTGCCGGAAAATGTTCTCGATCCCGTCGAGCCGTACTTTGTTCTGCCGGAGGTGAGGGATCCCAAGCAGTGGTGGGGCGGCCATCTCTGGGCCGACAACGCAAAACAGTTTCTGTACGTCTTTGTCGCCTACCAAACCGTGAGTCTGTGGGCGAACCCGAACGGATACAAACCTGCCGAGTTTAGCTCGTTCGACGACCTGCTCAATCCCAAGCTGCGCGGCAAGATCGGCATCAGCGATCCGCGCACGCCCGGCTCCGGCTCCTCCATGTGGTCTCATATGCACTACATCAAAGGCGAGGAATACCTGAAACGCTTGGTGGGCCAAGATTTGTTCGTGACCCGTGATCTACGTTTGCTCGCGGAGAATCTTGCCCGGGGTAAGATCGCTGTGACTTCCGGCATCGGTTACTCCGAGTTTCTGCCGTTCATTAAAGCCAATCTGCCGGTGGTGCCGCTGCCGGTGCCGAAAGAGGGCCTCTACGTGAGCGGCGGCTACGGCCATCTGACAGTTTTGAAAAACCCGCCTCATCCCAACGCGTCAAAGGTTTTTATTAATTGGCTCTTGAGCCGCGATGGCCAGGAAGTTTTTACCAGGGCTATGGGAGTGGGTTCGCGGCGCTTTGACATCGACACCGGCTGGCTCAAGGAATACGGAGTTATCGCAGCGAAAGATTTTTTGAATCTGGAACAGTATCACAAGTTCGAAAATCAATCCGAGGACAAGATTCATAAGATTAGAGAGCCGGCAGCGGCTATAGCGCGAAAACTCTTAGGCTGATAGCAGGCTGTTGAAAAAGAGAGGCGTGAGGCGGAAGGCGCGAGGCGTGAGGGCGAGGAAGAAAATCAGACTATTTGCTGTTGCCTCTCGCCTCATGCCTATTCCGCCTTCGGCCGTTTGGGGTTTCGAGTTTCGGGTTCGGGTTTTAATGACGAACGGGAAAACGAGACATTCAGAAACATCGCGTGGCCTTTCAGTGGTGGAGTGATGCGATTTCAACCCTGTACTCCAGTACTCCATTACTCCAACACTCCACTTCTCCGGAGGAACTGTGGCGTTTAGGGATTTGCGCGCGTGGATAGACGATCTCGACGAGCGGAATGATCTAAGAAGGATCAACGCCGAAGTCGATTGGGACGAAGAGATCGGCGCGATTACGCGCGAGGTATCGAGCCGTTTCGGTCCGGCGCTGTTGTTCGACAATATAAAAGACCATACGGATACGCTTTGCCGCCGCCTGTTCACCAACGGAACCGGCACGCGGGAACGCGTCTGCCGCTTCCTGGGCGTCTCCGAAACAACCAGTTACCGCGATCTGGTAACCGTATTCAAAGATCGATTCTCCAAACCTGTTAAGCCCGTGACGGTGAGTAAAGGGCCGGTGAAGGGAAATATCATCAGGGGCGACGCCATCGACCTCGCTGAGTTTCCCGTGCCGAAGTGGAACCCTTACGACGGCGGCCGCTACATCTGCACATCGGCGAGCATTGTCAGCAGAGATCCCGACAGCGGCGTGCTCAACGCCGGCACCTATCGCGGCATGATTGCCAAGAAAAATACCATAGGTGTTTTGCTGGCGATGACGCAGGGTTGGGGTAAGCACTTCAGCAAGTACAAGTACCGCGGGCAAGCGATGCCGGTGGCGGTGGTCATCGGTTGGGACCAGACGCTCTTTCTCGCCGCATCCACGCCGGTGAACCATCCTGAATATGAGGTCGCCGGGGCCCTACGCGGCGCGCCAGTCGAACTAGTTCGCTGTGAGACGAGCGATCTCATGGTGCCGGCTTCAGCGGAAATCGTTTTAGAAGGATACGTCTCGCCTGACCCGAAGACTTACGAGCCTGAGGGGCCGTTCAGCGAGTATCCGGGTTACTACGCCGGGCGCAAGACGCCGAAGCATGCCATACGGGTTGAATGCATCACTTACCGCGACGACCCTATATTCCACGGGTGCCTTACCGGAGCGAGCCCGGGAAGAACCAACGAGGGAACCACCTGGACGCCTGCCACATTTTCCGCGATGGCATGGCAGTATCTCGAACAAGCGGGTGTGCCGAATGTTACCGGCGTGTGGCGCGGCAAGTGGCCGGAGCTCCTGCGCGTGCAGATTCACAAGAGCCACCGCGGGCACGCGCAGCAAGTAGCCGCCGCGCTCTGGGGGTGTCATCTGGGGAATTACGCGGGCAAGCATCTCATCGTTGTTGACGATGATATCGATATCCATGACTGGGAAGCCATCGAATGGGC
>DATACQ010000935.1:0-5116 GCA_036258955.1 Binatia bacterium | reverse complement strand
ACTGAGGTGGGCTGCTTCGAGATTGAGATCTGCTACCGCGGCGACTTGCACGACATCAGCGGCGGCGACGGCTTTCAGCCGGTGCATGCCGATCCAACCGGCGCCGAGAAAGCCCACCCTCGGCTGTCCCGATTTGGCGGGAGCTTCAAGCGTTCTCAGATCCTCCTTAGTGCGTGGCTGCATAGGTATCGTCATGCTTCTGTTGCTCGTTGAGCGTTTAGTCCTAAAAGTTTGCGCAACTGTTTGGTCGTTGATTCGAAGTTCCGTAGGGTGCACTCTGTGATCCATTTCCAACGCGGGTCGCCCAGCTATGTTGAAGTCTGCTTTTTTCTCCTCTGCGCGATTCGGACGTGAGTGAATTTTAGATATCTTCTGTGTTGTTAATGCAAAGCACGCGCGGGTGGCCGGCCTGCAGAGTCACTACGCTGACCGAAGCCGGAGTCACCTCTAATCGCAGCAAGAACTCGAGCGGCATCCCCAGATAGAAAGTGAGCGCGGCGCGAATGACGTCACCATGACTTACCAGCACGATGCAATCGCGCGGATGATTCTCCGACGTCCGTTCCACGAAGTCGATCGCGCGTGTTTGAACTTCGGCCATTAACTCGCCACCCGGAATTCTCGTTGTGCCACGCGCCGAGTTAAACCTGCGCCAATCGGCCGACTCCTGAAGCTCATCGTAAGTCCGCCCAGTCCAGGCGCCGAAATCCAGCTCGTCAAGCTGGGCCGCGGTGATGATCTCGCGCCTTACGGAAATCGCCAGCGGCTCCGCCGTCTCCCGCGCGCGCGTTTGCGGGCTACAATAGATCGCCGCGATGGGTTGCTTACAAAGCCGGCTTGCGAGCTGCGCTGCTTGTTTCCGCCCGAGCCCGTTTAGATGGACTCCCGGCATGCGCCCGCTTAGGGTCCTGCCGATGAAATCGGTAGCCGCGTGGCGGACGAAGTAAAGATGGGTCATGCGGCGCTCCTACTGCGGACCCGCGGCGCTAGTTGTAGCAGTGAATGAATGACTTCAATGCCTTCGGCGGCGACACCGCAACGCATTCGGTCGAGCCACACTGCGCGCATGCCAACGGAACGGCTCGGCACGGCGTCTAAGTCGAAGTGATCGCCTATGTGAATCGCCTCGTGCGGTGAACATCCGGCACGCTGGCAGGCAGCCAAGAAAATTCCCGGATGTGGTTTTGCAACGCCGGCTTGCTCCGAGATGAGCACTACCGAAAACAGATCCTCGATGCCGGTCCGGCGCAGCTTGGCTTTTTGCTTCTCGGCATTGCCGTTTGACAGAATGCCCAAGCGATGGCCGGACAGCGACTGCAACGTGGCCGGAACATCTTCATAGAGGCTCCAGCCATCGCGATAACACCGTTGATAGCAGCGAAAGCGGGAGTCGACTTCGGCATCCGATAACTGCGGCTCCCGGGCGGCGAACAGGTCGCGCATGCGCCGGCGCTGCTGCTCCACCCATGAGATCCTGCCATCGAGGAAATCACGCGCGTGCTTTTCCCGTAACTGACGCCAGATGAAGCAGAACTGAGAAAGTGTGTAGCGATGCTCCAGGAGAGCGCCGTACCTCGCGAGAAAATACCGCGCCGCAATTGTCTCGGCTTTTCTCTGATCAATAAGGGTTCCATCAATATCAAAGAAGATCATCATCGTAGTAGCCTGCGCCGCTAACGTTTGTCCACGTAAACCGATGTTCGGCTTGCAATCTTCCCTTGACCAGCCCCGGACCCTAATGGCTGCTGCCTGATGCCTATGGCCGCTGACTATGCGCCTGCCCGGAGAGGGGCGTTCCTTTCACGTAATTGTCTGGGCGCGAGCGCACTGTGGATCCCGGCGCGTAACGTCGCGTCATGCGCGCGCAGAACTCCGCGAACTCTTCAATGCGCTGTGGTGGACTCGTGTGGTGCGGCCGCACGCCCAAGTGTTCGGGAGTAAAACAGAACGTCAGGGTTACAGCGAATGGCTCCAATGCCTTCATCTGCCGGTCGAACCAGGCGAGCGCTTCAGGCCTAAAGCTGTCCGACCAGCTCAGGCCGGTGCGCAAGTAGCGCACACCGAGCTGCTTGAGTTGAAGCACCGAGAGATCGAGTCGGTGGTCCTCGAAATGAAACCATTGGCAGATGCCGAGTTCGGGCGTGTAATCGCTAAAACATTTTAGCGCCGGTTTAGCGGTGCCGTCCTCGCGCACGAGGCCCATGTAGAAATGGCGGTAATAAGACGAGCCTTCAGCTTCTCGATGGCGGGTCGTCGCGGGCCACGCGCGTGGAAGGTCATGCAGGCTGTACCAGTGGATCCGTGGAGCGCGACCTATCAGCAGCCTCGCCGTACGTCTTAGCCCCCACGCCTGCACTTCCTCGGCGCCAAAACTCGAGACTCCGACTTCCGAAACCCAAACGGGCAACTTCGTGCCCGCCGTGATCTCTTCCAGCTTGCGCGGCCATTCATGGATCGTCCAATGGTTCCAATCCAGCGGGAATCCATGCACGGCGACGGCGTTTAAGCCCTCGAGCACGCCTTGGCTATCCATGTTAGCGATAAAGTTGGCATCGATAGGCGAGATACCGCCGAGCACGCGGGTAATCTCGGGGTTTTCGGAAGCAACCGCGTCAGCCGCTGATCTCACCATCCCCGCGTAGATACGCCACTCCGGATCAATTTCGAAATCCCAGTGTGACTTGTTGTTGGGCTCGTTCCAGAACATGACGGCTTCGATCATCACAGCTCCTTTTGATGAGATTGCGCGGGTCGGCAAATGTAGACTTCTGCTTCCGGATTCTGCAGCACTTCAAATCCGGCGCTGCGGAGCAGTGCTTCGGTGCATGCGCGATTGGGTATCCACCAGTTGGTGGGATCTCCCGAGTAACTTTTCTCGATGAAGTACAAACAGGGAAAATCCGGCCGCTCGAAAATTCGTTCTTCCGAGAACGGGTAATCTGCCTCGAGCGGCTCCACAAGGGCGCTGCCGCGCTGCATAGACTGGAAAACCAGAAGCTCTTTGGCACTGTGCTCGCGAATCAGATCGAGGGCGAGAAGCGGGTAGCGCAGGTGGTAGAACACGCCCATGAACAGCACGACATCGAACTTCTCGCGGAGCTGAGCGATCTCGTACACCGATAGTTTGTGGAGCTCCAATTCCACGCCGGCCATTCCCGCGGCAAATCGCGCTTGCTCGAGGTAACGATCGTCGTGATCGATCGCGACTACCCGGTCCGCCCCGCGCCGCTTCATCTGGATCGAATAAAACCCGCCATTGCACCCGATATCCAAAACCGTCTTGCCGCTTAGATCATCGGGTAGAGCATTGGCGAAACGGCGATATTTAACCGCCGGGTAATCTCCCAAGAAATGGTCCGGCGCGGTTTGTACGCCGGCAAAATCAAAATTGTGAAACCATGGACCGAGGCGGCGCACCCGGCGCTGGATTTCATCGCGGCTCTTCGGTGAAACGTTGGTGGACTCGCTGCTCATGCTGAAAATCCTGCCATTGTCAGAAAACGCAGTGCCAATTCGACTCGAGAATTCGAATTCCGAATTCCCGCGTTCACCGGCAGGCTACGCTCTCTCCTCCTTTGCGTGCTCTACGCCCGACCCCTTGTTCAGCGCTGCATCGTGCGCTTCAGAGACGGCGCCGCTGAGCATGCGCATGGCTTCGCGGTAGCCGTTAAGCGTACCGACGTCAACGTACGCGTTGCCGCCGCGCACCGCGGTAGCCTCACCTCCCAGCGCGATATAGGCATTGACAAGGGTCCCGAAGTATTCGTCGGCTCGGCCGCGTGCGTGCCAGAGCTGGTGCAGCTCTTTGAGCACTGTGCCGGGCATCTTGAATGCTCCCCAGATCCAGTGCGTGCCGGACGCGGAATCCTTGACCCGAATTTCGCGCACGCGGCCTTGATCGTCGGCGAGCACGGAGTCGAAGAGTTCAGGTCGCTCGACCGGGAACAGGAGAAAAGACAAGCGGTCGTCGCTCAACGCAGAAAACCCGTCAGGCGGAAACCAGATCGTATCCGGCAGTCCGACGAGGACCGGTTCGCCAGTTTCTACAAACGGCAGCGCGCAAAAGATCGCATCGCACAAGCCGACCGCCGCCGGCTGCACCGTATAACATACGCGCGCCGTGCCGAAGGAGCCGCCGAAATATTCGAGTATGTCGGATTTCCCCGGCGAAATGACGAAACAGATACGAGTGGCGCCGCCCCGGACCATGCGTTCGGCGATGTATTCGCTTACGGCCCGCGGCCGCTCCACGCCGCCAGTGTAACGGCTGCCGACCGGTAGAAGTTCTTTCGAAAACGCTAAAGGTTGAATTCTGCTCCCCGCGCCTGCAGCCGGGATAATTCCCCACATATTAGTGTTCTCCCGATTGACCGCGGCCGGAGTGAACAAGCGGGACCGTAGCGGAGATCGGACTCTCCCCGTTGTCGCCTGTCAGATGGGATATTGCTTCGGCTGCTAAACCACTTTCCCCGGCACGGCTCGTCTTGTTCGGCGTAGATCCGACCATAGCCTCTAATTGCATGATGCGCCGATCGGCGCTGTGTTCTTCGAGCGCCCGCTCGCGCGCGCGGGCGGCTATGCGCACTAGATCGCTTGGCGGAAAATCAAGAGCTTCAACCACATCCCCGGTGTCGCGTGCCAAAATTATCTCACGTCCGGGTTCAAAAAAATCCGCGAGTCCCTCCCATTCATCGCTGACGATCGGAGTGCCGCACGCTGCCGCCTCGAACAGCCTGCCCGAAGGGCAGTAGCCCATGCGCGCCATGGCTCGTCGGGTGATGTTGAGGGTCAGAGTTGAGGACGAATAAAGCGCGCCGTGATCCGGCGGGGCCACGTGGCGCACAAAGTAAAGATTGGCGAGCCACGGAAATAGTGGCGGATATTGCGCGCCCGCTATTAAGAACCGCCGGCCCGGCATGCGCCGGGCGGGCTCCAGGAAAAGGGTCTCCAATGCCTCTTGACGGTCTTTGGCATAGGTCCCGATGTAAGAAAAATCGGCGGCAAACTGTGCGAGAGGCGGAACGCGAAAGTGCACATCCGGATCGACGCTACCGTACAACGCGGCGACCCGTTGCGCTCCTAACCGGTTGTGTAGCGCTTCGAGCGCCTTACCGCC